>JANMQW010000122.1:0-2600 GCA_031370725.1 Novosphingobium sp. | reverse complement strand
TGCGGCAGCGTCACGAACGGAAAATCGCTGCGCAGGTGGAGGAAGAACGGCATCGAATAGCGGCTGTGCGCGGCGCGCGGTCCAGCGGGATTGCGCACGCGGTGGGTGGTCGATGGCAGGACGTGGTTGGTCAGGCGCTGGAGCATGTCGCCGATGTTGACCACCAGCGCACCCTGCGGCGGATCGACCGCGAGCCACTTGCCTTCACGGGTCAGCAGTTCGAGCCCGGCCTCTTCGGCGCCGAGCAACAGCGTGATGAGGTTAATGTCCTCGTGCGCTCCGGCGCGGATGGCGCCGCTTTCTGCATTGGGTACCGGCGGGTAGTGGAGCAGTCGCAGCACCGAATTGCCGTCGGCGATCGCCGAATCGAACCAGTTCTGATCGAGCCCCAGCCACACCGCGATCCGGTTGAGGACCGTTGCGCCGACCCGGTCGAGTTCGGCGTAGAGTTCCTCGAACGTCTCGCGAAAGCCTTCGGGCCGCGTCGGCCAGATGTTGGGCGGCATCGAATCCGCTAGTTTATGCCCTGCTGGAAGATCGCGTCCGACATGCCAGAATTCCTTGAGGTCGTGCGCCTTGGCACCCTTGGCGATCTCGGTGCCGAACGCGGTATAGCCGCGCGCGCCGCCCTGGCCGGGGATCAGGTAGCCGCGCTTGTCCGCTTCGGGCAGCGCGAAGAACTGCGCGGTCAGGTCCCACGCGCGGGCGACCAGCGCGGGGTTCAGGCCGTGGTCTTTGACCATGGCGAAGCCGAATCTGGCAAAGCTGTCGCCCAGATCGCGCGCGAGGGTATCGGGTGCGTCGGCAAGCGACAGCACGGGGAGCGTGGCAAGGTCCATGGAATCGTCCGCAAGAGGTGTCTATGGGCAGCCTTAGCGCGTGAGGAGAGCAATTTCATGACCAAAAGCTATTGGCTGATGAAGTCGGAACCCGACGTCTATTCGTGGGACGACCTCGTCGCCGAGGGCGAGGGGACGTGGGACGGGGTGCGCAACCACTCCGCCAAGCTCCACCTTCAGGCGATGGCCAAGGGCGACGAGGCGTTCTTCTATCATTCGAACATCGGGCTCGAGATCGTCGGGATCATGACGATCAGCAAGCCGGGGCTGACCGATCCCAACGACCCCACGGGCAAGTGGGCGGCGGTAAAGGTCAAGCCGGTGAAGAAGCTGAAGCGGCCGGTCACACTCAAGGAAATCAAGGCGACCCCGGTGCTGGCGCCAATGGAAATGCTGCGCCAATCGCGGCTGTCCGTGGCTCCGGTGCGGCCGGACGAATGGGCGCAGATAATTGCGATGAGCCGCACCAAAGCGCCGGGAACAACCTGACCGGCTGGCGCGTATCTCTCTGGCAAGATGGAGCAAATCCCCCGCTCCGGCAACCAAGGAGTCGCAGACCATGGGCGAGATGAAAGACAAGGCCAAGGGCCTCACCAACGAAGCGATCGGCAACACCAAGCAGGCTGTGGCCCAGGAAGGCTCGCAGCTCGATCAGGACGGCAAGCGCCAGGAGCGCAAGGGCGAGGCGCAGCAAGTCGCCGGCGATATCAAGGGCAAGTTGGGCGACGACATCTAGTCGCCAGGCAATTCTGACTCTGGCGAAGGGCCGTCCTTAACCGGGCGGCCCTTCTTCGTTATTTGCGTAACGGTTTCAGGCGGATTGTCCCGGCTTGCGACGAAATCTCACAATCATGGTGAACGCGCTGTTAGGATTCGACCACGCCGCATAGCGTCGCCCTATGAGTCGCACCCTAACCTTCACCCGCCCAGCCGAGCCCAACGCGTTTCGCGTCCGCCTCCGCTTCATCGCGCTCAAGCGCGCCTCCCGCAAAGCGGGGCTGACCGCGCAAGACGCGCGCGATTTCCTGATGGCCTATTGCGCGTGCTTCCTGGCGGTCAGTGCATTCATCGCCTGACCGCTCAGGGTGTCGGGCAGCCGCGCTTTTCCGCTTGAAACAGCTTCTGCGCGAGCCAGGCCGAAACCAGGCACATCCCCGCGCTGAGCAGCAGCTGGTCGACGATCGAAATTCCTGCAGCCGATAGCCCCACCGCAAGCAGCGAGCCGATTACCATCGCGCCCGAATTGACGATGTTGTTGGCGGCGATCGTGCGCGCGGTCTGCGCCTTGTCGACGAACGTGGTCAAAAACGCATACAGCGGAACCACGAACATCCCGCCGCTAACCGCGATGCCTAACAAGGACACTAGCAGCGGTCCGGCCAGAGGCTGGTGGAGGAATTGCCGAACATTCAGCAGCCCGGATTCGGGGTGGCCCGCCCAGCCGCGGCAGACGATATAGAAAATCACCACGAATCCGGCCATCAGGATCACCGAACCGGTTGCATAGCGCGCCGAAACCCGGCCCTTTAAGAGCGCGTTGATCGAGATCGAACCGATCGATACCCCGATCGAGAACACCACCAGGAACAGGCTGGCGACTTCCTTGCTGGCGTCGAGGACGTTCTTGGCGAGCGGCGGAAACTGGATGAACAGCACCGCGCCGATCGTCCAGAAAAAGCTGATCGCCATGATCGCCAGAAACACCCGCCGATCGTGCAGGGTGTTGGCCACCAGCCGTACCGACGAGCGCACGAGGTGGAA
>JANMQW010000112.1:0-6008 GCA_031370725.1 Novosphingobium sp. | reverse complement strand
ACCCGGCGGCAGATGCGCCTCGCCAAGGGCGCGAAGACCGGCAGGGGCACGGCCGGATCGTCGACATGGTGTCGATCCGCGATCGCCCGGCCGAGGCCGAGGACCGCGCCGTCCCGGCCATTGGGAAGGTGATCTTCTCACCGGGGCCAACGATACGCACATCGCCACGCTGGTCGAGCGGCATAGCCGGTTCACCATGCTGGTGAAGTTGAACAGAAAGGACTCGGCAACCGTCGTGACCGCGCTCGCCCAGCAAATCGGCAAGTTGCCCGAGGAACTGCGCCGCTCGCTGACGTGGGACCAGGGCAAGGAGATGGCTCGTCACCAGAGCTTCACTTTGGCGACCGATGTCCAGGTCTACTTCTGCGATCCGCGCAGCCCATGGCAGCGTGGTAGCAACGAGAACACCAACGGCCTGCTTCGCCAGTATCTATCCAGAGGAACAAACCTGTCCCGCATCTCGCAAAGCCAGCTCAACGCAATCGCCTTGCGCCTCAATCAGCGGCCCCGGAAAACCTTGGACTTCGCAACGCCCGCCGATAAATTACGCGCAGTGTTGCGATGACCCGTTGAACCCGCCCTCAACATTTCCATTGGTGCTGACACGGGACAGATGGAGATCGGCTGTGAAACGCGAAATGCTCAAGCGCTTGTCACACCTTTTAGGCGCCTGCATCACGTTGATATGAGTTTCCGCCTCGACTTTCGCCCCGCACCTAGCATCTCGCCGGTCGATGGCACCCTCTCGCAGCCGGGTTACGGGTGATCGCCGATGACCAGAACCATCCGCCCGATCACTTTCCCGTCTCGGAGGTCGGAGAGCGCTTCGTTCACGTCGTCGAGGGCGCAGGGCGTCACCGGTATGTCAGGCATCAAGCCGCGCTTGGCGAGCGCCAAGACCTCGCGCAGTTCGCCCAGTCCTCCGACATAGCTTCCCTGAAGCGTGGCGGCCTTCGCGGGCATCAAGGCCAGCGGCAGCTTCAGCTCGCCGCCAAACAGACCGATTTGGATGAGCTTGCCCCCCTTGGACAAGGCGTCGAACGCGAACTCGGCAGTCGCGCTGGAGTTCACCGTGTCGATGATCGACAATACCCTGCCCCCGCAGGCCTCGCCGATCTCGGCGACGGTCGAGGCGGCCCCGCCATCCGCGAGAACGACCAGCGACGCGCCCTGAGCCAGCGCGGCGTCGAGTTTGGCTTGGCCGGTATCGACCGCGCAGATCGCCTCGTGTCCGAGCGCGCGCAGCAACGAGATCGCGTTGAGTCCCAGACCGCCGGCGCCGATCACAACTATTGTATCTTCCGGATCGAGCGGCATCAGCTTTTTGATTGCCCCGAACACGGTCACGCCCGAACACGCATACGTCGCGGCGACCGCCGGATCGAGGTCGCCGATGTCGAGGAGATATTTGGGATCGGACACGATCACGTGAGTGCCGTAGCCGCCATCGACGGCCAGGCCCATGGGTCGGGTCGACAAACACAAATTCTGTTCGTCTGCCCGGCATCGCGGGCATGCTCCGCAGCCGACCCAGGGGAACACGAGCTTCACGTCGCCCACGTTCAGCCCGTCGCCTTGCGCATCGGGCCCCCAAGACACGATCTTGCCGACAACTTCATGTCCGGGGATCAGCGGCAGCTTTAGACCACGCTTGGCGAGATCGAGGAGGCCCCGGCTGCCGAGGTCGTAGCTGCCTTCGATGACGTGCAGGTCGGAGTGGCAGATGCCGCTATGCGTGACAGCAACGAGCACTTCGCGTCCTGTCGGCACAGGCGTCGGCCGGAAGAGCTTCTCCAGCGGTTGCCCATGCTGGACGATTGCATACGCCTCCACGGCGTCTTCTCCTTATTTTGACCTTGGCGATGCGCCCGGCCCGCCGTTATATAGTCCGAACAAATACTTCGGGTCTAGCGGCATTGTCCGGCAATCGCGATCGCCGAAGACCCCGAACGCGCGGTCGAGCGAGGGAGAGATGTGAATGGCGAGCCCGGAATCCGAGGTCTTGGCAGACCTCTACCGCGACTGGGGCAGGCGCATGGCCGCCAACCCCGAAATGCCGATCGATGAGTTCCGTGACATGTTCGAGGAATGGGCAACGGTCACCGCCGAACCTGCGGATGTCGCCTACGAGGAGACGGCGACTGGCGGCATTCCAGCACTCTGGGCACGACCCGCCTCACACCGGCAGGACGTGCTGCTGATCTGCTTCCACGGGGGCGGATACGTGACCGGATCGCGCGCTTCTCATCGAAAATTGTTCGGACATGTCGCGGTTGCAGCCAAAGCGTCTGCCCTGATCGTCGAATATCGCCGCGCTCCGGAAAACCCTTATCCGGCCGCGGTCGATGATGCGCTGGCCGCCTATCGCTGGGCTTTGGATTCTGGCCTGAAGGCGAGGAACATCGCATTCGTCGGAGACTCCGCTGGGGGAGGGCTTGCAGTGGTGTTGGCTCTGGCTGCGCGTCGCGATGGCCTGCCAGTCCCCGGCGCGATCTTCGTCATGTCGCCCTGGCTAGACCTTGAAGCGAAGGGACAAAGTTACGATGCTAATTCCGGGGTCGATCTGATCGTCAGCCGCCCGGTCATCCAGAGCCTTGTGCCGGCGCTTCTCGGCGCGACCGGCAGTGTCGAGGATCCGATCGCCAACCCTATCATCGCCGATCCGGCTGGTTTGCCACCCGTCCTAATCCAGGTCGGCGCGTATGAATCGTTCCTAGACGACAGCCGCAATTTCACCGCTTTGGCGAAACAGGCCGGGGTCGAGGTCGAACTCGACGTCGTTCCCGAGATGCAGCACGTCTTTCACTTCCTAGGCGGCGTGGCGCCGGAAGCCGATGCCGCGATCGCGCGCGCGGGAGCCTGGCTCGAGGCGAAGCTCACGGCTTGAAGAGCGGCGGTCGGGCGGCCCCGGTGGCGTCCGTCAGGCGGGCAAGCCGAGAACCTGCTTGGCAAGGATGTCGCGCTGGATTTCCGACGTCCCGCCATAGATCGTGGTCTGGAGCGATTGGAGCCAGATTGTCGATGCCTGGACCCCGCCAAGCTCCCCCACAAGCCCCTCCGCCCCGGCATAACCATCGGCGTAATCGACCAATGTCTGGGCGATCCGCTTGTATAGCTCGGTCTGATTGATCTTGAGCATCGACACGTCGGCGCCGATCGGCTCGCCGCGTTTCAGCTGATCAACGAAGGTCGTGTACAGCGAAACGTGATCCGCCAGATCGACAACCAGCCTGGTGTAACGCGACCCGAATTCGGGATCGTCGAAAAGATCGAGGTATCTCGCCATCGTCTCGAGCCGCGACAGCGCGTAAGCAGATTGAGCGGGCGAGCCGACGAAGATGCGCTCAAAGCCGAGCAGGGTTTTGGCCATCGTCCAGCCGTGGTTCAATTGCCCGACCAGGGCGTCGCCTGGAACGCGAACATCGTCGAAGAACACCTCGCAAAACTCATCAGACATGCCGAGCGTCATGATCGGCCGGACGGTGATCCCCGGCGAGGCCATCGGGACGAGGAGGAAACTGATCCCCTGCTGCTTCTTCGCTTCCTTGTCGGTGCGGACGAGCACGTAAATCCAGTTCGCGTCGTTGCCCAGCGTCGCCCAGATCTTCTGACCATTGATGACCCACTCGTCGCCATCGAGGACCGCCTCGGTTCCCAGACTGGCAAGATCCGAACCGGCATTGGGCTCGCTATAGCCCTGGGCCCAGATGTGTTCGCCCGTGAGTATCTTCGGTAGGAAAAACCGCTGCTGCTCGCGCGTGCCGTAGGCCATCAGCAATGGCCCGATCATGAGCACCCCCTGATCGCTGAAGCGAGCGCAGCCATGGCGCTCAAGCTCTTCGATGAAGATCACGCGCTTGGCAGCATCCAGCCCCATCCCGCCCTGATCTGTGGGCCAGCCCGGCGCGAGCCAGCCCTTTTCGGCAAGGCGATCGTACCAGATTTTCGTATCGCGGCGGTGGAGGCGCTCGATCGGAAAGCGCAGGTCCGGCGGATAGTGCGCCTCGACCCAGCCGCGCACCTCCTGGCGGAAGTCCTCATCGCTCACCGTGTTATAGTCCCTCTGGGCGCTCGCTGCGGCGGACAAGTCGGTGGTCATGCCGCAGTCTCCATCTGCAAGCTCGCCAGATACCGCGAACGGTTTGCGCTGGCCGTGCCGAACCCGTTGTAGATTGTGAGGATCTTTCGGCAGAACAATCCGATGTCGTGCTCGTCGGTGATACCGATCGCGCCGTGCATCTGAACCGCTTCGCGCGCGATCAGCATCGCCATGTCCGAAACGCGAGCTATGGCGCGCGAACTGCTTTGCACCCGGTCACGGGAGCTGCCGTGCTGCTCGACATCCAGGATCGCATCGTCAAGCACCGCCCTGCTTATCGCGAGCTGGATTTTGGCCTCCGCTGCGCGATGTTGCAGCACCTGGAAAGAACCGATCGGGCGGCCGAACTGTTTGCGGATGCCAAGATAGTCCAGCGTCATTGCGAATGCGCGTTCGGACGCGCCCAGCAGATAGCCGCAGTGCGCCAGTGCCAGCATCTCGAGCTGCGACCCAAAGTCTCCCGCGATCGGGGTGCAGACCGCTTCGTTCATTGTGAGCGTGCCCGATTGTCCGCCATCCTGCGTCCGCTTCAGGTCGAGCTCGACGCCGTCCGCGTCGCGATCGACCAGGACCGCACCACTTTCGGTGCTGACGACGAATGTGTCCGCGGCGGCTGCCGATGCAACCAGAACTTTCGCGCCGGTGAGCCTTCCGCTCCGCACAACTGTCTGCGGCTTGGCGTCGAGGTCCAAGGTGGGTTCCCGCCAAGCCGGGACGACGATCCGTGTGCCGTCCAGGACGCTCTCGCGAATGCTTCCCTCAAGCAGCGGCACCATCGCGGCGACGGCGGTTACGGGTTCGGGGACGAGGGCAGCCCCCAGCTCTTCGCCGATCGCCGCCAGCTCGCGCACGCCGAGACCGAGGCCGCCCCGATCCTCTTCGAGCAGCAGGGTCAACCACCCCAGATCCACGACCTGCTGCCATACCGCGCGATCGACCCCGTGCGGGTCCCCGCGAAGCGCGCGGATGCGGTTGAGATCGCCCCCGACCGGCGCAATCGCGCCGACGTTGTCCCTGATCATGCGGACGCTTTCGCTGCGGTCCGGTTCGCTCACGACTTTTGCGCCAGCACTTCGAAGAACGGCAAGACTAGCTCATCGGACTGCCGCTCGAAACGCACTTCGACCAACTGCCCGATCGCGACTGCGGCGGGATCACCCAGAATGCGCGACATCATGCGCGGCCCCTCGGCCAGATCGACGAGTGCGACAACATAGGGCACCTCGTCCGCGAACGCCGGGCCAGCGGGCCGCCGGCAAACGGTAAAGCTGTAGATCACGCCGCGCCCGCTCGCATCGATCCACGCAAGGTCGTCGGAATGGCAATAGGGGCACAGCTCGCGTGGGTAGAAATGGGCTTTCCCGCACCCTCCACAGCTTTTGAGAATGAGCCGGTTGGCCTGGAGTGCCTCCCAATAGGGGGCGCTGTCCGGATCGATCGTCGGGGCAGGCTTTGGGGCAGGGGTGGGGATTGTCGCGGCCATGTCAGTTCACCGAAAGGATGCAGGTGGCGCCGCTGGACAGCGTGCCACCGGTACCATGGACCAGCACGGTCGAGACGTCCGGGACTTGCCGGGCCGGCTCGACATCCCCCAGCAACTGACGCACCGCCTCGATCAGGAGGAAGATGCCCAACATGCCGGGATGACAATACGAAAGCCCGCCGCCCGAGGTGTTGATCGGGAACTCCCCGGCAGGTCCCAGACGACCGCCGCGGACGAATTCGCCTCCTTCGCCGCGGCCGCAAAAGCCGAGCGCTTCGAGCGTCATCAGCGCGGTGATGGTAAAACTGTCGTACAGCTGGACCAGATCGATCGCATCGTGGCCGATCCCCGCCATGGCCATCGCCCGCTTCGCGGCGATTTCGGCGGGGAGCAGCCAGGTCAGGTCCGGAGCGGCGGCGATGGTCC
>JANMQW010000097.1:0-7708 GCA_031370725.1 Novosphingobium sp. | reverse complement strand
CAGCGAAACCGTCGGGCTGGAGGGGCGCAAGGGGTTTTACGAAGACACCGGCGCGCTGCGCGACATGGTCCAGAACCACATGCTCCAGCTGCTCGCGCTGACCGCGATGGAGCCGCCCGCCGATTACGACGCCACCTCGATACGCGACGAAAAGGTTAAAGTGCTGCGCGCGCTGCGGGTTGTGAAGCCCGGCGAAATGGTCCGCGGCCAGTATGTCTCGGGCGCGGTGGGCGGCAAGGCAGTGGGCAGTTTTGCCGACGATCTGGGCGAGGCTTCGGGCGCGGAAACGTTCGTTGCGGTCAAGGCGCACGTCGAGAACTGGCGCTGGCAGGGGGTGCCGTTCTATTTGCGCACGGGCAAGCGCCTCGCCGAGCGGCGCAGCGAGATCGTCGTCCAGTTCAAGTGCGTACCGCACAACATCTTCGCCGAACGTGGCGGCAAGCTGGTCGCCAACCGTCTGGTGATCCGGCTCCAGCCCGAAGAATACGTGCGGCTCCAGTTGATGGCCAAGGAGCCGGGGCTCGACCGCAACGGGATCGTCCTGCGCGAGGTGCCGCTCGATCTCTCGCTGACCGACGCCTTTGCCAAGGCGCGACGGCGGATTGCCTACGAGCGGCTGCTGCTCGACCTGATCGAGGGCGAACAGACGCTGTTCCTGCGGCGCGACGAGGTCGAGGCGCAATGGCGCTGGGTCGATGCGATCCGCGCCTCGTGGGCGGCAGATGGCGGCGAAGTGAAGCCTTATGCCGCAGGCACGTGGGGGCCGAACGCGGCGATTGCTTTGACCGAGCGCGACGGACGCAGTTGGAACGATTGAGGGGCGGAACCGAATAATGACCGATATCGAATCCGTTATGCGCACCGCGCCGGTTATCCCGGTGCTGGTGATCGATGATCTCGCTTATGCCGAGCCGGTCGCTCGTGCCTTGGTGGCGGGGGGATTGCGGGTGCTCGAGGTGACCTTGCGGACGCCGTGCGCGCTCGATGCGATCCGGGCGATGCGCGAAGTCGCGGGCGCGATCGTCGGGGCGGGGACGGTGACCAACCCCCACGAGCTCGCCGCCGCGCTCGATGCCGGTTCCGAATTTATCGTCTCGCCGGGGCTGACCGAGCGCCTCGGACATGCCGCTCGCGAGGCGGGGGTGCCGTTCCTGCCCGGCACCGCCAACGCGGGCGATATCATGCGCGGGCTCGACTTGGGGCTGACCCATTTCAAGTTCTTCCCGGCGATGGCCAGCGGCGGGCTGCCCGCGCTCAAGGCGCTCGCCGCGCCGTTTTACCAGTGCAAGTTTTGCCCGACCGGCGGGATCACCGCAGCAACTGCGCCCGAATGGCTGGGGTTCGATCCGGTGTTGTGCGTTGGCGGGAGCTGGGTGGTCGGCAAAGGCCCACCCGATGTCGTGGCTATCGAGGCGGCGGCGCGGGCGGCGGCCAGGCTGGGCCGGTGAAAACCGCCGCCGATCTTCTCGACCGCCTCCAGGTCTTGCACGCGCGCACAGCAGAAACCCCACTTTTCAACCCGGTCTTCCAGCTCAGCCTCGATCTGTCGCGTGAGATCGAAGGCGGAGCGCTCGACCTGTCGGGGGTCGAGGCGATGGTGGCAGAATTGGAGTGCGAGGCGCTCAAAGCGCGCGCCGCCCGACTGCGCGGACTGATCGCGCCGGTCGCGCCTGATGAGAACCTCGTCCGCTTCCGCGCGCTTTCCGACGAGGGCGATCTGGCCGTGTTCCGCGAACGCTGGGAGCGACCGCTGCTCCACGCCGTGTTCACCGCACACCCGACATTCCTGCTCGAGCCGGTTCAGGCCGATGCAGTCGCCCATGCGGTTTCGGCGGACGGCAACATCGACGATACGGTGTGCGTCCTGCCCGGCGCCGAGCCCGCGATCACGCTGGAATTCGAACATGCCGAAGCCAGCGCCGCGATTGCCCGCGCGGGTGCGGCGCGCGACCTTCTCAACGCCGAACTGTTTGCAACAGCACGCGCGCGCTGGCCCGATGCATGGCACGATTTCGTCCCGCAGCCGTTCCGCTTCGCCAGCTGGGTCGGGTATGACATGGACGGCCGGACCGACATCGCCTGGTCGACCAGTGTCGGCTTCCGTCTGGGTGAAAAGGCCGACCGCCTGGGGCGCTATGTCGAGACGCTCGCAGCGATCGACCCCGAGCACCCCGAACTCGACAGCTTGCGCAGCGCCGCCGCCCACGCGGCGCACCATTCCAAAGCATTCTTGGACGATCTCTCCGATCCCGCCCGGCTCAGCGAAGTCGCCAATGCGTTGACCGCCGGCGATCCCGCCAAGCTGCTGTCGCTCACCCCCCTGGTCGAACGCCTCGACAGCGAAGCCCGGATTGCACCCGCCGCGCGCGCGATTGCGCTTAAAGTTCTGACCGCGGCGATGCGCGCCGATGGGCTGGGGATCGGGTGGATTCATTTCCGGGTCAACGCCGCGCAGCTTCACAACGCGATCCGCCGCAGGATTGACCCCGAAGGCGTACTCGACCTGGGCAGCAAGGGCGCGCTGGCGCGGTTGCGCGATCTGCTCGCCAAGGTCCAGCCGGTGCAATCCAACTTCGCTGCGCTGGCGATCGAAAATGCCACCGCGCTGCGCCAGTTTCTGGCGATGGCGCAGATCTTGCGCCACGTCGATGCCGATGCCCCGATCCGGATGCTGATCGCCGAATGCGAGCAGCCGACCACGGTGCTCGCTGCGCTGTATTTTGCGCGGCTGTTCGGGATCGAGGACCATGTCGACGTATCGCCGCTGTTCGAGACCGAAAGTGCCTTGGAACATGGCGGGCGGTTCCTCGATTCGCTGCTGTGCGAACCTTGCTATCAGGAATACGCCCGCATCCGGGGCCGTGTCGCAATCCAGACCGGGTTTTCGGACGCGGGTCGGTTCGTCGGCCAGATCCCCGCAGCGCTGGCGATCGAGCGCCTGCAAGGACGTCTCGCGCAGGCGATGGACGCCAACGGGCTCAACGATGTCGCCGCGCTGATCTTCAACACCCACGGCGAGAGCATGGGCCGCGGCGCGCATCCAGCCAGCTTCGCCGATCGCCTGTCATGGCCGCTGGGCGAGTGGGCGCGGCGCAAGTTCGAGCGCGCCGGGGTCACGCTCGAACCCGAGGTCAGCTTTCAGGGCGGCGACGGTTATCTGTTCTTCCGCTCGCCCGAACTGGCGCTGGCGACGCTGGTGCGGATTGCCGAGGTCGAGTGTGCAGCCCTGCCGCAGGAGCGCGACCCGTTCTATATTCGCACCGATCTTAGCCTCGATTACTATCGCGGGATTCGCGGGTTTCAGCGCGAGCAGCTCGAATCACAGACGTATGTGCGCGCCTTGACCGCGTTCGGGCTGGGGCTGCTCAAGACCACCGGCAGTCGCGTTTCGCGCCGCGCCGGGGCGCAGGGGCCGGGCAGCTTGCGCCAGATCCGCGCGATCCCGCACAACGCGATCCTCCAGCAGCTCGGCTATCCGGTCAACGTGATCGGCGGAGCGGGGACCGCGGCGGGGGAAGAGGTCGAGGCGCTGGCGGATTTGCTCGCCACGAGCCAGCGCGGGCGCCAGATGGTGCGTCTGCTGCGCGCCGCCAACGGGCTGGCCAGCATCAAGACCGTGGCCGCGTTCGGCGAACTGTTCAATTCGGCCTACTGGGCGAGCCGCCCCTATCGCGGGACCGAGACGGGGCTGGAAAAGGGCTGTCTGGCGCTTGCCGAATACCTGACAAAGGACGACCGGACGGGGGTGTTCCGCCGCTTTGCCTCGCGCCTCAGAGTGGACTGGATGAAGCTCCACCGCCTGCTCGCGCTGCTCCCGCACGAGGGTGAAGGTGCCAAGGATGATGAGCGCCGCGAAGCCACACGGCGCTCGATCGCGCTGCTTCAGGCGCTGCGTCTGGCGCTGCTCCAGCATATGTTTCTGGGCGTGGTCCAGGTCCCGGCCTTCGCTCGTTCGAACGACGTCACCCGCGACGACGTGCTCGAAATGGTGCTATCGCTGCGGATCGACGAGGCGCTGGGCCAGTTGCGCCGCGCCTACCCGGTGTCCGAACCGCACTTGGACGATTTCGCGGTGACCGAGCCGACCGGGTATCCCGATCTGGCGGGCGAAGGCTACGCCGCGGTGCGCGCGCAATTCATCGACCCGATCGAGCGCGCGCACGCGCTCAACTTGCGGATAGCGACCGCGATTGCGAACCACTTCGGGGCGCATGGGTGAGCGGGCCTTGGTGTCCGAAAGAGGGTAGTGGCGCATTGACTTTTTGACGACCGCGCTCCAATACAGTTACATCTGAAACCATCCAGCGAGACTGCTCATGGCCGACCTGTTCGACAATCCGCTGGGCCTCGATGGTTTCGAATTCGTCGAATTCTGCGCCCCTGAAAAGGGTCTGCTTGAGCCGGTGTTCGAGCGGATGGGGTTTACCCAGATCGCGCGCCACCGCTCGAAGGACGTCCACCTGTGGCGCCAGGGCGGGATCAACCTGATCGCCAACTACGAGCCGCGCAGCTCCGCCGCGTACTTCGCCGCCGAGCACGGGCCGTCGGCCTGCGGCATGGCCTGGCGGGTGCGCGATGCGGCGCGCGCCTATGGCGTGGCGATCGAGCGCGGGGCCGAGCCGGTCGAAATCCGCACCGGGCCGATGGAACTGCGTCTGCCCGCGATCCGCGGGATCGGCGGATCGATCATCTATCTGATCGACCGCTATGAAGGCAACGCGGCGGGCGATGACCTGTCGATCTACGACATCGATTTTCTCTATCTGCCCGGGGTCGATCGCCATCCGGTGGGCGCGGGGATGCAGGTGATCGATCACCTGACCCACAACGTGTACGGTGGACGCATGGCGCACTGGGCGTCGTTCTACGAACGCATCGCCGGGTTCCGCGAAATCCGTTTCTTCGATATCAAGGGCGAATACACCGGGCTGACCAGCAAGGCGATGACCGCCCCCGACGGCAAGATTCGCATCCCGCTCAACGAGGAAGGCGCGGGCGGCGGCGGGCAGATCGAAGAGTACCTGCGCGCCTATAATGGCGAGGGGATCCAGCACATCGCGTTTTCGTGCGACGATTTGCCGGTCGCATGGGACAAGTTGGCGGCAACCGGCACGCCGTTCGCCCCGCCCCCGCCCGACACGTATTACGAGATGCTCGACGAGCGCCTACCCGGCCACGGCGAGCCTGCGGATGAGCTCAAGCGGCGCGGTATCCTGCTCGACGGATCGACCGAAAATAACGACCCGCGCCTCCTGTTGCAGATTTTCAGCCAAACCCAGATCGGCCCGGTGTTCTTCGAGTTCATCCAGCGCAAGAAGGACGAGGGCTTCGGCGAGGGCAACTTCACCGCGCTTTTCAAGTCGATCGAGGCCGACCAGATTCGCCGTGGAGCCCTGAACGTCTCGAACCAGGTGGAAGGAGCCACCCCATGACCGCGCATCCCGTCAAGCTGGGAGGCATCCATCACGCAGCCTATCGCTGCAAGGATGCCAAACAGACCGTCGATTGGTACCGCCGCGTGCTGGGGATGGATTACTCCACCGCTTTCGCCGAGGATCATGTTCCTTCGACCGGCGAGTACGATCCCTACATGCACGTGTTCCTCGAGGCGGGGAACGGCAACGTGATCGCGTTTTTCGAGCTGCCAAACCAGCCCGCGATGGGGCGCGACGAAGCTACCCCAGTGTGGGTCCAGCACCTTGCCTTTCGCGTGCCCGACGTCGAGGCGCTGCTGGCGGCGAAGGCGCACATCGTCGGCGAGGGGGTGGACGTACTCGGCCCGACGCATCACGGGATTTTCAAGTCGATCTACTTCTTCGATCCCAACGGCCACCGCATCGAGCTGGCCGCCGACATCGGCACGCCCGAACAATACGCCGAACTCAAGCGGGTCGCCCAGCCGATGCTGGAGGAATGGAGCCAAACCAAAAAAGCCCCGCGCCACGCCGACTGGCTTCACGCCGCAGCTAACGAATAGGGTGCTTGCCGCGTTCGGGGCGGGGCGGCATGGACGGTGCGAACCGCTTGAGGATATTTCATGACCACGCCCCAGACCCCGCTTACCTCGCCGTTCGGCTATCGTTCGACCGCTACAGAAGTCATCGATGGGGCGGACATGACCAGCAAGGTTGTGCTGGTAACCGGCGGTTATTCAGGGCTTGGGCTCGAAACCGTCCGTGCGCTGGCCGGGGCCGGGGCAAATGTAATTGTTGGCGCACGACGACCCGATGCCGCAGCCGAGGACTTGCGCGACGTGACGGGCGACGTGACGATCCTCGAACTCGACCTGTCCGACCCCGCCTCGATCGATGCGTTTGCCGGCGAAGTCGCCGCGCTGGTTCCCGCGCTCCACATCCTCATCAACAACGCCGCGGTCATGGCCTGCCCGCTGGCGCGCGACGCGCGGGGCTTCGAAAGCCAGTTCGCCACCAACCACCTCGGCCATTTCCAGCTGACCGCGCGGCTCTGGCCGTTGCTGGCAGCAGGCCGGGCGAGGGTGGTGGCGCTGTCGTCGTCGGGCCACGCCCGCAACGGGCTCGATCTGGACGATCTCCACTTTGACCGCCGCGCGTATGACAAGTGGACCGCTTATGCGCAGGCCAAGTCGGCCAACGCGCTGTTCGCGCTGCACCTCGACCAGCTAGGGGCAGCGCACGGTGTGCGCGCGTTTGCGGTCGATCCGGGCGGCATCCACACCCCGCTCCAGCGATACCTGCCGATGGCAGAGCAGATCGCGATGGGCTGGTATGCTGAGGATGGCACCCCCAATCCGCTGTTCAAGACCACCGAACAGGGCGCGGCGACCAGCGTTTGGTGCGCGGTATCGCCGCTGCTCGATGGCGAAGGCGGGGTCTATTGCGCCGATTGCAACGTGGCCGCGCCATGGGTCGAAGGAGCGCCCGCTCACGTCGGGGTTCACCCCCATGTGCGCGACACAGAGCTCGCCGAGCGGCTGTGGACGGCTTCGGAGGCCATGACCGGCGTGACCTTCGCGTCGCCAGGGAGATAGCGATACAGTCGCAATACCCATCACCGCAACGGTGTCTTTCACTACGTCATCCCGGTGTAGGCCGGGATGACGTGATTTTGGGTTCGAGGGCACGGTTCCCTAACCCAAGAACCCCGCGATCCGCGCCGCCGGTTCGCGCCATGCCAACCCTTTCGCCGCCAGCCACGCATCGTCGTAGTATGTCGCCGCATAGCGCTCGCCGCCATCGCACAGCAGGGTGACGACCGAGCCGCTTTCGCTCGCGGCAGCCATTTCCTCGATCAACCTGGCGCAGACCCACAAGTTGGTCCCGGTCGATCCGCCGACCCTGCGGCCAAGCCGTTCGGCCAGCGCGCGCATCGCGCCGATGCTGTCGGCGTCGCTCACCGCTTCCATCCGGTCGATCACGCCGGGCACAAAGCTCGGCTCGACCCGCGCACGGCCGATCCCTTCGACGCACGAGGCGGAGCCAGCAGGAAGCGTCGCCACCGTGCGGTCGGCGAAGTGGCGGTGGAACACCGAATCGACCGGATCGGCAACGCACAGGCGGCCCGGCAGGCGGCGATAGCGCAGATAGCGGCCGATCGTCGCCGAGGTCCCCCCGGTGCCTGCGCCGACCACTATCCATGCCGGGATCGGGCTTTCTTCGGCTTCCATCTGGGCGAAGATGCTTTCGGCGATGTTGTTGTTGCCGCGCCAGTCGGTGGCGCGTTCGGCATA
>JANMQW010000093.1:0-5960 GCA_031370725.1 Novosphingobium sp. | reverse complement strand
GCGATCAAGTACGACACCGGCTACGAACGCACCGCCGAAGTCGCCTGGATGCTCGACGGGATCGCCGCGCTCGACGTAAAGGCCGACCCGGTGCTGCGCCGCGCGCAGGCGCTGCTCGGCGGGTGGGACCTCAAGGCCGATGGGCGCAATCCTGGCGACGCGCTGGCGGTGATGGTGCTCAAAGACGCGATGAAGTCGAGCTACAACCACACCGTCCCGCCCGATCCGCGCCAGCAGCTCGAATGGGCCTCGGGGCACCTGATGAAATACTTCGGCCGCCTCGATCCTCCCCTCGGGCGGGTCGAGCGGCTGCGTCAGGGCCCGGGGAAGTACAAGGTCGATCTGCCGCTCGATGGTGGCGGCGACACGCTGCGCGCGGCGACCAGCTGGAACGTCGATCCCACGGACGGGCGCCTGCTTATCAAGCACGGCGACAGCTTCGTGATGTTCGTCGAATGGCCTGAAAACGCACGCGTAACCTCGCGCTCGATCCAGCCGTTCGGCGCGGCCACGACGCGGCCGGACAGCCCGCACTTCACCGACCAGGCCCCGCTGTTCGCCAGCCACCGGCTCAAACCGGTTCACTTCTTCGCCGCCGACGTCGCCGCTCATGCCGTTCGTCGATATGTGGTGAGCAATCGCTAAGGCTTTGCTAGGACGGCGCATTCTTCCCAACCCGCTCGTCAAAAGCGAGGGGTAGTGAAAGTGTTTTCATGCTCAAGCTTGCCACCACCTCCGTCCTCGCGCTCTCGCTCTCGGCCTGCGCGGCCGGCCTGACCAAGCCGCAGGCCGAACTGGCCCCGCCCCCCGTGCCGATCGCTACCGCGCAGCCCGCGCCGCTCAGCCAGCTCGTCGCAGCGGTCGATATCCCGTTCGAAAGCTTCACTCTGGCCAATGGCCTGACCGTGCTGGTCCACACCGATCGCAAGGCCCCGATCGTCGGCGTCACGACCTATTTCCGCGTCGGCTCCAAGCACGAGCCCAAGGGCCGCACCGGCTTCGCCCACTTGTTCGAGCACCTGTTCTTCGGCGGATCGGAGAACGTCCCCAACTTCGATATCCCGCTCGAAGGCGCAGGCTCGACCCCCACCAACGGCAGCACCTGGTACGATCGGACCAACTACATCGAGACCGTGCCGACCGGCGCGCTCGACCGCGCGCTGATGATGGAAAGCGACCGGATGGGACATCTTCTGGGCGCGGTGACGCAGGACAAGCTCGATAAGCAACGCGGCGTGGTCCAGAACGAAAAGCGCCAGGGCGACAACCAGCCCTACGGCCTCGACGACTATCTGATCGGTGACGGCCTGTTTCCGGTCGGCCACCCCTATCGCCACCAGACGATCGGCTCGATGGCCGATCTCAGCGCCGCCAGCATCGCCGACGCGCGCCAGTGGTTCACCGACCATTATGGCCCCAACAACGCGATCCTGACGCTGACCGGCGACATCGACTCCGCCACCGCGGGACCCATGGTCGAAAAGTGGTTCGGCGACATCAAGCCCGGGCCCCAGGTCATCAACCCCGCTGCGGCGCCGGTGAGGCTCGCCTCACCGGTCAGCGAGGAACTGAAGGATCAGGTCCCGGTCACCCGGCTGTATCGCGCGTGGAGCGCGCCGGGGCTCAACGATCGCGAAACCCAGGCGCTCAAGCTGGGGATGAGCGTATTGGGCGGGCTGTCCAGCTCGCGGCTCGACAACGCGCTGGTCCGCGGCGAGCAACTGGCAGTCGCGGTTTCCGCCAGCGCGCAGGATTTCGAGCAGGTGTCGCTGATCCAGGTGAGCATGGATGTGAAGCCGGGGGCCGATCGGGCCAAGGCCGAGGCGCGCTATGACGAGGTAATCGCCAAGCTGGTTGCCGAAGGACCGACCGCCGACGAACTACAGCGTGCCGCGACGCAATACGTTTCGGGCGCGCTCAGCCAGATCGAAGGCGTGCTTGGCAAGGGCGGCGCCCTGGCCGAAGGGCTGCTCTATTCGGGCGATCCGGCCTATTACAAAACCGACCTCGCGACCGCCGCCGCGATCACCCCCGATGAAGTCCGCGCCGCGCTGGGCAAGTGGCTCAATCGTCCGGCCTACAAGCTGGCGGTGGTCCCCGGCGCGCGCACCGCCGACGGCGGCAAGTTGGGCGGGTGGGGCGACGAGGCGATCAGCATTGCGCCGAAACCCGATATCAAACGCCCGGCGGCCAAGCTCGCCATCGGCCCCAAGCGCTTACTTCCGGCAATCGCCCCGGTCGGCGACCTGACCTTCCCCGCGATCGAACGCGCAACGCTGTCGAACGGTATCCCGGTCGCGTTTGCGCGGCGCACGACAGTGCCCAAGGTTCTGGTCAGCCTGAACTTCGACGCGGGTTATGCCGCCGACCCGCGCGATGCGCTGGGCACCCAATCGCTGATGCTGGCGCTGCTCGACGAGGGCACCAAAACCCGCGACTCCATCGCCATTGCCGAGGAACAGGAGCGGCTGGGAGCCAGCCTCAGCAGCGGGGCGAATATCGATTCGAGCGCGGTGACGCTGTCCGCGCTGTCCGCCAACCTGACCCCGTCGCTCGCGCTGATGGCCGACGTGGTCCGCAACCCCGCGTTTGCGCCGGACCAAGTGGCGCGGCTCAAGGACCAGCGGTTGTCCGAGATTTCGCAGGAGCAGGCCTCGCCCGCCGGGCTCGCTAGCCGGGCAATGCAGCCGCTGATCTACGGCCCCGCGCACCCCTATGGCGTCCCGGCGAGTGGATCGGGCGATCCCAAGGCGGTGTCCGCGCTGACCCCGGCAACGCTGCAACAGACCCACGACCGCTGGCTGCGCCCCGATCTCGCCCGGATCACCGTGGTCGGCGATACCACCATGGCCGACCTGGTGCCGCGGCTCGAAACGGCGTTCGGCGGCTGGCAGGCGCCCGCGGAAGCCAAGCCGGTCAAGGATCTGAGCGCGGTAATACCTGCGCCCAAAAGCCGGATCGTGGTGATCGACCGGCCCAACTCGCCACAATCGGTGATCATGGCGGGGCGGGTTTTGCCGGTGACCGGCGGCCAGCAAGGCGAGGATATCGACTTGGCCAACGAGGTGCTCGGCAATGGCTTTCTCAGCCGCCTCAACATGGATCTGCGCGAGGACAAGGGCTGGAGCTATGGCGTATCGAGCCGGGTCGCGCGGCCGTTGGGGAACCGCAGCTTCATCCTGACCGCCCCGGTGCAGAGCGACAAGACCGGCGCATCGCTCAAGCTGCTGGTCGCCGACATGAAGGCGCTGGCGGCGGGCAAGAAGCCGGTAAACCCCGAGGAACTCCAGCGCGTGACCGACGGCAACATCCGCGGATTACCCAATCGCTACGAGACAATGGCCCAAATCCTGGCCGCGATCGTGCTCAACGACCGGCTGGGCCGCCCCGACGATTATGTCGCCAAACTGCCGACGCTGTACCGTTCGTTCGACGCCAAGTCGCTCGATGCGGCGGCCAGGACCTATCTCGGCGCGGACAATCTGGTGTTCGTGGTGGTCGGCGACCGCAAGCTGATCGATCCCCAGCTCAAAGGGATCGGCCTGCCGATCGAATACGCGCCTGTTGACACAAGTGTCGGCAACGACTGAAACACTCCCACCACTTCAACCACCCCAACGGGAGAGAATCGATGAGCGTTGCCGGAACCTACGATTGCGTGACCAAAACCCCGATGGGCGACCAGAAGTCCAAGTTCACCGTCACCGTCGATGGCGACACTTTTACCGGGCAGCAGGCCGGGGCGATGGGATCGATGGACGTGGTCGACGGCAAGGTCGATGGCAACACGCTGACCTGGACAATGAACATGACCGTGCCGATGCCCATGAAGCTCACCGGAGAGGCGACCGTCGAAGGCGACGCGATCACCGGAACGGTCGATGCCGGCGCGTTCGGCAAGATGCCGCTTTCGGGGACACGCTGCTGAGGCTTTCAAGTTAGATCGGCTACTCTGCGCCCGGACCGGATGTTTCGGTTCCGGGCGCATTGCTATTGCCCGGTCGCGTCTTGCGCCCGCCCATGCGGTTGACCAACCCGCCAAGGTGGTTGCCGAAATTCACCTCGCCCGTCCAATCGCCGCGTGCCTTCGCCCCGGCAAGAACCGGCGGGAGGTTGAGATCGGTTAAGGTGCGTGCGCGAAAGTCAATGGCCTTGGGCATCGCCGCAGGCAACTTTCCCCCGAACAGCGGCCCCATCAGCGCCGCCTTGAATAGCCGTCCGGTGGTCAGAACATCCCGCTTCTCGCCTTCGGGAAAATCGGAATAGATGCTGCCGACGCCAAGATCGGTCACGGTCCCGGCAGTAAGTTCCAACGTCGAGGAGCCTAGCGCAAAGGCGGTATCGTTGACGCCTTCGATCACCCAGGTCCCAGGATCGAGCTCGGCGAGAAAGAGGCGGCGGCCCTTGTCCTTGGCGACGGGCTTTTGCAGGAACACCCGATTATCGAGCGGCCAGTCGCCCTTGTGGCCTTTGGGCCTGGCGGTCGGCTTGGCGATATCCTTCCTGGTAGGATCATAGCGGGCGAGCACCAAAGTGCCATCGAGCAGCGCTCCGTCGAGCTTGCCGAGTTCGACCGCAACATAAGCCTTGGCCGGGTCAAGCTTGGCCGGAAGCTTGGTATAAACCTGCGACGCCTGCGCCGGAAAGGCGGCGGCGAGCGCTATTACGGGCAAAAGCAACCGCTTCATTCGACTAACACCTTTCCTGACGGCGCGGCCGCCGCGACAAGTTCAAACATTCGGTCTAGCAGCGGCGCACCGTCGAGCTTACGCAAGTCGCGGCTGGTTTCCTTGTCGAGTTCGTGCCGCCGATAACCGCGATCGCCCATGCAGGTTCGTTCGATACGCGACACTTTACGGCGCAGTTCCGCGCGCGCCGCCATTCCCGCGAAGAGCGATCCGATCGCGCTGCCGATAGCGGCATAGGCGATGTTGGGGCTGTACACGTACGTCGATCGACGCTCGACAGCCGCGCCACCTGAGAGCGAAGCGCAGTAATGGACGTCGGCGGCATACGCCTCCTTCGCCACCCCGGCCCGGTGGAAGTAGTAGGGCGCTTCCGCCGCTGCCGGAGCGGCGATCAGCACGAGTCCCGCAATCACCAAGTATCGCCGCATCGCGCCCCGACTCCCCGCCACGGAGCATATCTTCGGCAAAGCGCTTGGCAATATGCGAATTTACCCCAGCTTCGCCCGCAATACTTCGTTGACCAGCCCCGGATTGCCCTTGCCCTGCATCGCTTTCATCGTCTGGCCGACGAAGAAGCCGAACAGCGCTTCCTTGCCGCCGCGGTACTGGTCGACCTTGTCGGCGTTGGCGGCGAGGACGGCGTCGACCGCGGCTTCGATCGCGCCGGTGTCGCTGGTCTGGGTCAGGCCTTCGCGCGTGACGATGGCGTCGGCGCCGTCGCCGGTTTCGAGCATTTTCTCCAGAACCTGCTTGGCGATCGAACCCGAGATCGTCCCTTTGGCGACGAGGCCGAGCAGTTCGGCCCCGGCCTTGGGCGAGACCGGCGAATTCTCGAGGCTTTTGCCAAGGCGATTGAGCGCGCCGAATAGTTCGGACATCAGCCAGTTGGCGGCCTGCTTGGCGACCTCGGCCTCGTCCTTGCCCGCCTTCGCAGCCGTCGCGGCGAGCAGCGCCTCGAACCAGCGCGCGGTCTCGACTTCGGCGGTCAGCACTGCGGCATTGTAAGGACTCAGGCCCAGCGCATTTTCATAACGGTGGCGCTTGACGTCGGGCAGTTCGGGCAGGCTCGCGCGGCATTCGGCGAGGAACGCCTCGTCCAGCTCCACCGGGAGCAGGTCGGGATCGGGGAAATAGCGGTAATCGTGCGCGTCTTCCTTGCTCCGCATCGAGCGGGTCTCGTTGCGGTCGGGATCGTAGAGCCGGGTTTCCTGGACGATTTTGCCGCCGTCCTCGATCACCCCGACCTGACGCCGCGCCTCCTGCTCGACCACC
>JANMQW010000043.1:0-19421 GCA_031370725.1 Novosphingobium sp. | reverse complement strand
TGTGATCAATCTGGTGGTGTGGCCCGATCTGAAGGACAAGCAGCGCAAGGTGGTGATGGGTTCGCGGCTGATGGAAGTGCGCGGGCGGGTGGAATACGACGACGAGGTGATCCACGTGATCGCCGCGCACATGACCGACGCAACACATTCGCTGATGGCGCTGTCGGACGACCTGCTGCCGACCACAATCGCCCGCGCCGATCATTGCAACAACCCGCTGCCCTCGAAATTTGCGCCCACCGTCACGCCGCCAGTTGAGCCGTGGACCCCACCGCCGCCGGGCAATCGCGAGTGTGGATTCCAGCAAGGCCATCCACGCAATGTGCGGGTCATCCCCAAAATCCTCCCGCCCTCGCGCGATTTCCACTGATCCGATCAGGCGACCCGACCAAGGCCAACCTTCACTTGGCGTTCACGCACAGGCTGGCTATAGCGCCGCCATGCCAGCCAATTCTCCCGCGCGTCTCGCCATCCTCGCCATCACTGCCACCGCGCTGGCTTTTACCGCCGGGTGTGCCGGCGGGGGCAAGCCCAAGGATACCGCCTACGTCGCGCGCGACGTGGATACGCTTTACCTGGTCGCCAAGGACCGCCTCGATCGCGGCCGCGCGAAGGAAGCCGCCGCGTTGTTTGATGAAGTCGAGCGCCAGCACCCCTATTCACCATGGGCCCGCCGCGCCCAGCAGATGAGCGCGTTTTCCTATTATATCGATCGCGATTACCCCAAGTCGGTGCAATCGGCGCAGCGCTTCCTCCAGATCCATCCGGGCAACAAGGATGCGCCGTACGCCTATTACCTGATCGCGCTCAGCTATTACGAGCAGATCAGCGACGTCACCCGCGACCAGAAGATCACCCAGCAGGCGCTGGACACGCTGACCGAGGTCGTCCGCCGATATCCCAACACCACCTATGCCAACGACGCCAAGCTCAAGATCGACCTCGTCAACGATCACCTCGCGGGCAAGGAAATGGAGATCGGGCGGTTTTACGAGCGCAGCGGCAAGTGGCTCGCGGCTTCGCTGCGGTTCCGCACCGTGACCGAGAAGTACCAGCAGACCAGCCATACGCCCGAGGCGCTGTATCGCCTCGTCGAAACCTATCTGTCGCTTGGCATTCCCGAAGAAGCGCAAAAGGCCGCGGCAGTGCTGGGATCAAATTATCCGGGCAACGAATGGTACGCCAAGGCGTTCAAGCTGATGAACAAGCACGCGCCCGATACCAAAGCCGCCTGATAGGCTAGTCTTCAGGTTGACATTGGTGGTCGAGCGGCGCTTTGCTGTGCGTCTCCCATGCTTTCGCAAAAAACCCGCTACACTATCCGCGCCTTTCAGCACCTTGCCGATAGCTGGGGGCAGGGGTCCGTGCGGCTTCAGGATATTGCCGAAGCCCAGAACATCCCGCGCAAGTTTCTGACCGTGATCATGGCTGAAATGACCCGTGAAGGCCTGCTGGTATCGCACCGCGGACGTGATGGCGGATACGAACTGGCGCTGTCCCCGGTCGATATTCGTTATGGCGACCTGATCCGCCTGACCCGCGGAAGCCTGGCGCTGGTCCCATGCGCCGCACGCAACGCGCACGAACGCTGCGATAACTGCCTGCCCGAGGCCGACTGCCGCCTGCGCGGGCTGATGCTGACGCTGCGCGATGCCACCGCCGATATGCTCGATCGTATGACCCTGGCCGATACGATCGAAATGGAGCCTCCGTTTGCGCAGGAAGCGGCCGCCTGACGCGGATGTCGTGGACGATGACGACGCGCATTGCATCGGTTAGGGCGGGCATGAAGCCATGCTGACCGCGCTATCCATCCGCAACATCGTCCTGATCGAGGCGCTCGACCTGACCTTCGGCGGCGGTCTGGGGGTGCTGACCGGCGAAACCGGGGCCGGCAAGTCGATCCTGCTCGATGCCTTGGGATTGGCGCTGGGCGAGCGAGCCGAAGGCGGCCTGATTCGCGCCGGTGCCGATCAAGCGAGCGTGGTCGCCACGTTCGAATTCGATCTTGTGCCGGCAGGCGTGCGGGCAGTGCTGGACGAGGCCGGGGTCGAGGTCGAACCGGGCGAGCCCTTGCTCATTCGTCGTCGCCTGCGCGCGCCAAGGGTGGGCGAACGGGCAGAAAGGGGCGCCGGTTCCAAGGCATTCGTCAACGATCAGCCGGTCGGCGCGGCGCTTCTGCGCGAACTGGCGCGCCACCTGGTGGAGGTTCACGGTCAGCACGACGATCGCGGGCTGACCAATCCGCGCGGACACCGGGCGCTGCTCGATCGCTATGCCAATGGTGACGTCGCTGCGGTCGAGGTGGCGTGGCGCGAATGGCGGGCGGCTGATGAGGCGTTGCGCACCGCGCGCGCCGCTGAACAGCGTTCGTCCGACGACCGCGACTTATGGCTTGCCCATCTTGAGGAACTGACCGCGCTCGCGCCGGTCGTGGGCGAGGAAGAGGAACTCGCCTCGGCGCGCTCCGACATGCAGAAGGGCGAACGGCTTTCGGGCGACCTGGCCGAACTTCAACATTTGTGGGCGGGATCGGATTCGGCGTTGGCGAGCTTGCGCGGTGCGGCACGGCGGCTCGACCGGATCGCCGCCGAACACCCCTTGCTGGGCGACGCGTTGGCTGCGCTCGATCGCGCGGTGATCGAGGCGGGCGAGGCTGAAGACAAGCTCGCCCGCGCGGCCGAGGCGCTGACCCATGATCCAGAGCGGCTCGACCGGATCGAAACGCGCCTGTTCGAACTGCGCGCGGTGGCGCGCAAGCACGCGGTGGCTGTCGATGCGTTGCCTGACAAGGCGCGTGCGCTGCGCGCTGCGCTGGACGCGCTCGAGGCCGGCGATGCACATATCGCTGCACTGGAACGCGCCACCGGTATCGCCCATCAGACCTACTGCGCGCACGCAAAGGCTCTCCATTCTAACCGGGTGATCGCGGCGATGCACCTAGATACGGCCGTCGAGGCGGAACTGGTTCCGCTCAAGCTCGACGCCGCCCGGTTTCGTACCGCGGTGAGCGAACTGCCCCAAGAGCGCTGGGGACCTCACGGGATCGACACGGTGGAATTCCTGGTCGCGACCAACCCTGGCGCGGATTTCGGCGCGCTCGCCAAGATCGCGAGCGGTGGCGAACTCAGCCGCTTTATCCTGGCGCTGAAGGTCGCGCTGGCCGAGGCGGGGGGGGCGGCCACGGTGATCTTCGACGAAATCGACCGCGGCGTCGGCGGCGCGGTCGCCAGTGCCATCGGCGAACGCCTTGCACGGTTGGCTTCGGGCGGACAGCTGCTCGTCGTCACCCACAGCCCGCAAGTCGCCGCGCGGGGTGAGACGCACTACATGATCGCCAAGTCGAGCGAAGGCATGGTGACGCGAACCGACGTGGTCCGGCTCGACGCTGCGGGACGGCAAGAGGAAATTGCGCGAATGCTGTCGGGCGCGGAGATCACGAGCGAGGCGCGCGCTCAGGCGGTGCGACTGCTGGAGGGCGTGTGAGCGAGCTATCCCAAGCCGACGCTGCCAACGAACTAATGCGACTCGCCAAGGCGATCGCGCATCATGACCGACGCTATCATGCCGAGGACACGCCCGAGATTTCGGACGCCGAATACGATGCGCTGGTGCGGCGCAACGCAGAGCTGGAAGCTGCATTCCCGCACCTGGTCCGCGCCGACAGCCCCAACCGCAAGGTGGGGCATGAAGTCGGCGGCTCGCCGCTGGGCAAAGTGCAGCACGGCGTGCGGATGATGAGCCTCGACAACGCCTTTGCCGATGACGAGGTGGCCGAATTTCTGGCGCGGGTGCGGCGGTTCTTGGCGTTGGCCGAGGATGCCGAGATAGCGGTTACCGCCGAGGACAAGATCGACGGGCTGTCATGTTCGTTGCGGTATGAAAACGGCAAGCTGGTGCGTGCGGCGACACGGGGTGATGGGCAGGTGGGTGAGGACGTGACGCCCAACGTTGCGCATATCGCCGACATACCTCAAATGCTGCGCGGCAACGTGCCCGAAGTATTTGAGATCCGCGGTGAAGTTTACATGGCAAAACAAGATTTTACCGCACTTAATGTGGCGCAGCAGAAGGCTGACGCACGGTTGTTCGCTACCCCGCGGAATGCTGCGGCGGGATCGTTGCGGCAAAAGGACGCAAGCGTTACTGCGGCGCGGCCGTTGCGCTTTCTGGCGCATGGCTGGGGCGCGGCAAGCGGGGTTCCGACGGACACCCAATACGCGACGATGCAGCGGATCGCGGAGTGGGGCGTCCCGGTCTCGCCCGATCTGGTGCGCTGTGCATCGCTTGAAGAAATGTTGCACCATTACCGCAGCATCGGCGAGCGGCGGGCATCGTTGCCCTATGATATCGATGGAGTGGTCTACAAAATCGACCGGCTCGAGTGGCAGGCGCGGCTTGGCAGTATCGGCAAGGCCCCGCGCTGGGCGCTGGCGCACAAGTTTCCCGCCGAGCGCGCTGAGACCACGCTCGAAGCGATCGACATCCAGGTCGGCCGCACCGGCAAGCTGACCCCGGTCGGACGACTTGCTCCGGTGCTGGTCGGCGGGGTTACAGTGACCAACGTAACCCTTCACAACCGCGACGAGATTGGCCGCCTTGGCTTGCGGATCGGCGATCGTATCGTGCTCCAGCGCGCCGGCGACGTAATCCCGCAAGTGGTCGACAATCTGACCCGAGAGGCACCGCGCGAGCCATACATCTTTCCCGACCACTGTCCCGATTGCGGTAGCGAGGCGGTTGCTGAGGAGGGTGAAGTCGATGTCCGCTGCACCGGCGGGTTGGTCTGCCCGGCGCAGCGCACCGAACGCCTGCGCCACTTCGTCAGCCGCGGGGCGCTCGATATCGAGGGGTTGGGTGACAAGACCATCGCCGAATTCTTCGCGTTGGGGTGGCTCGAGAGTCCGGCCGATATTTTTCGCATGAAGGCGCGCCGCGCCGCGATTCTCGAGCGTGAGGGCTGGCAGGACAAGTCTGTGGACAACCTGTTGGCAGCGATCGAGGCGAAACGTGCGCCCGACGCTGCCCGGCTGTTGTTCGGGCTGGGCATCCGCCATGTCGGTGCGGTGACAGCGCGCGACCTTATGAAACGGTTCGCCAATTTGCCGCGACTGCGCGAGGTGGCTGAGAGGGCGCAGGCTGGAGAGGCCGAGGCTCGCGAAGAACTTCTGGCAATCGACGGGGTCGGTCCAGTGGTAGTCGAGGCGCTCGGCGGTTTTTTCCATGAGCCGCACAACTTCGCGGTGTGGGATGACCTGCTGGGCGAACTCGACCCGCCGCTCTACGTGGTCGAAACCCGCGCCAGCGCGGTCGCGGGCAAGACGGTTGTGTTCACTGGCAAGTTGGAAACGATGAGCCGCGACGAAGCCAAAGCGCAGGCAGAACGGCTCGGCGCGCGATCAGCGGGATCGGTCAGCGCCCGAACCGACCTCGTCGTCGCTGGGCCAGGCGCGGGCAGCAAGTTCAAGCAGGCCGCTGCACTAGGGATAGAGGTAATCGACGAAGCGGCGTGGGCAGAGATTGTCCGCGCTGCCGGGTAATCAGATCGCCATCAGGAGGGTATCGTTAGGTTGCGGTGCTGTGGCTTGGAACGATGGCAAGGGATCGAAGCCTTCGTCGGTCAGGATGGTTTCAACCAAACCGTCGAGCTTAAAGTGGCCGAGGTATTTTTCGTCGTCGGCACGCCAGTTCTTGGTCATATTCAGCGCGCTGAGGAACAGGTCGCCGCGGCGTTCGAACAGGACGTGGGGGGCAAGCCGCATCTGGACGCCGTTGTACTCTGCCGTCACCGCGCGCTTGCGGGCGATGGCTTCAAACAGGACCATGCGAGGATCGGTGCCTGATCTTGCTGATGTTTCATTGTGCATTGCAACATAATGCGCTTGTGAGGCAAAGGTTTCAAGTGTCCCAAATGACAGGTGCGTTGCGGCACCACCGGATGGCGGTCACCTCCCCACCGGCGGCAACCACTTCATGACGCCGCCCGCAAACGGCGTCCACAGTCCGGTCTTCACCCCCGCCGCGGCCAGCGTATCGCTGGTCCACTGGTTGCAGGTGTTGGCGGCGGTGTAGCGCCCACGGGCGTCGTAGAACGTGTCGTAATCACCATAGCCCGGGAAATGCCGTCGTGGCTCGCCGATCGTGCCGGGGGGAAGGATTACCTCGATTTGTCGCACAATAACGGCATATTGCGCCGCACTTATGCGCAACGGGCGGATGTCAGCGGCAGCGGCGGGGCGGGCATAATGCGCGACGTGGAGTAGGCCTTCGCCCCCGACACCGAGGACATGGAGCACGGTCAGCGGCGAGAGATCGGCCCAAGTAGGGGTCTCCAGAAAAACCTGCCGCTCGCCCCAGCTCACCGAAATATGCGTGTAGGGCCGCGCCGGACTGCTCAGATCGTTAAGCGGAAAAACCTCGCTCCAGTCTTTTTGCAGGGTGTATTTGGGCAGGACCAGCGCGGTGTGAACGCCGTTGGTCTCGATGTAGATCGTGACCGCAGCGTGGTCGTCAGAAGGTGGCTCACGCCATTCGCGATTGCGCGGGATCGACGATCCGATCCACCCGGCCAGGAAGAACAGGCCAATGCCGAGCGCCAACCAGGCGGCGCTCGCCCTGACGATCTTCAGCGCGCGCTTCGCCGCCGCAGCCACAGGATGCTCCAATCACCACGAACGATCCTTTGCGCGATCCGGAAGCCGTGACGGATTGCTGCTCGGCGCACGGCTGCCTCTTGCGTTGTCAGCAGTCCTGCCAGCAGCAGACTGCCACCTGGCACCGTGGCATCGGCAAAATCGGGCATCAACTCGACCAGCGGCCCGGCCAGAATGTTGGCGATGACCAGATCGTAAGGCGCGCGTGCCTCGATCAACGGATGGCCGAGCCCGGGGGCAATGGCCACGGCCACTTCACCCGCCCGTCCGCCGAGCCGAACCCTGTTCAACCGCGCATTTTCGGCGATGACGCCCGCGCAGACCCAGTCGATGTCGCTTGCGGTAGCCAGGGCGCGGGGCCACAGCGCCAGCGCCGCGAACGCCAGCAGGCCGGTGCCGGTGCCGATGTCGGCGGCGTTGTGCACGGTCATTCCGCTCGACTTCATCGCTGTCAGCATCGTGAGGCAACCCGCGGTAGTGGCGTGCTGGCCCGTGCCGAACGCTTGGCTGGCGGGGATGACGAAACTGCGCACCCCCGGATCGGAGCAAGCCGCGTGATCGGGGGTGCGGATATGAAACGCGCCCGCGCGGACGGGTTCGAGATACTGCTGGCTGCTCGTAAGCCAGTCGGTGTCGGGGAGGCGCTCTTGTGACCATTGCGGCGGCTGCGCGAACAAAGCGTCCAGCGCGCGGCGGTCTGCCGGGCGGGGGCGTCGTGGCAGCCAGGCTTCGAGCTGCCAGTCGTCGGGCCGGTCCTCGGCGATCTCGCTCCCGGCGATAACGATGTCGGCGTCCCAATCGAACGCGTCTTCGTGCGCGATCAGCGCGGCCTCGACTTCACCGCGCGGGGCCAGCACTGTCAGCTTCCAGCTCACTTCTCCGCGGCTTCCTCGGCCATCCGCGCCGCAAGCCCTGCGCGTCCGCGTTCGGCGTAGCGCAGGCAGTCCCCCGCATTGCCAAGCCCTTGGGCCAGCCGTGCAAAGAAATTGCTCGCAGCCGGGTGTGGCGTGATCAGGATGTCGCAGGGGAGCGCTTCGATTTTGTCGAGCGAGTGCTTGAAGTCAGCGACATAACCGGGATGGGCGGTATAGCGGTACTGCTTATCCGAGATGGCGCTGACGCTATCGACATAAGCGATATCCTTGCACCCATCGGGTTCGCAAGATCGCCATACCCAACTGGTCGAGCCCGGTGCATGGCCTGGGGTTGCATGCGCGATCATTGTCAGCGAGCCTAGTTTGATTGCGTCTCCATCGCGTAGGACGCGGCTGACTCTCGCCGGAATCATGAGCGGGAGTACGCCCGACTGCGGGTCGTCAAGCGCGGGCTTGCCAGTCCTGAGCACCTCCACCGCCGGACCCATCGCGGCGACCTTTGCGCCGGTCACTCGCAGTAGTTCTGCGATCCCCCCGGCATGATCGAAATGCTCGTGCGTCGACAGGATCCATCGCACATCGCGCGGGTCGAGACCGAGGGAACGGATATTGTGCGCGATGAGGTTGCCGCCGGCGGTAGTGCCGCCATCGATCAGAACGTGACCCCGCTCGGTTGCGATCAACAGCGAAGTGATCCCGCAGGTCCCGACGTAGTACGTGCTGCCGTGCAGGCGGGCGGGCGGGGCCGGATCGTCCCAGCCGTCCTTTCCGCCGCAAGCCGCAACCAGGTCGGCTGGCGGTACGCCTCGGGAAAGATGAGGTTCCAAGGGGGCCGGGACGCAACCGGTTAAACCTATTGCGAGCAATCCGGTTGCCACTCTATCTAACATAGCTCGCCCCGTTTGCGTCGATCGTGGTGCCAGTCATGCTCGGCGGCGCGTCGAGCGCGCAGAACACCGCGATCGCCGCGATCTCGTCTGGCGTGGCGACCCGGCCGAGCGGGATGTCGGCGAGTAGCGAGGGTCCACCTCGAGTGGCGAGATAGTCATCAGCCATCGCCGTATCGGTGAAACCCGGAGCGATGGCGAAGCTGAGGATTTCGTCGCCTGCATAAGCCCGCGCGATTGTCTTGTGCAGCGCGATCATCCCGCCCTTGGCTGCGGCATAGTGCCAGTGCTCGGGCGAATCGCCGCGAAATCCGGCGCGGCTGGCGATGTGGACAATCCGCCCGCCGCAGCCGCGCTGCTGCCAGTGGCGCACCGCGAACCGGCTGAGCTGGGCGGCGGCAGTCAGGTTGATCCGCAGCGTGTCCTCCCACGCGTCGAGCCAGGCGATGTCGCTGGCGCGCAACGGATTGGGAGCGAACAGTCCGGCGTTGTTGACAAGCACGTCGATCCGCCCGTTCGCCTGATCGAGCGCTGATTCCCACAAAGTTTGCGGAGCTGACGGCTCGGCAAAGTCGGCGCCGATCATGGCGGTTGCGGTCCGACTGCCGTGGCCGATCACCAGGCAACTACGCTCAACCAAGGCCTTCGCTGTGGCTGCGCCAATGCCGCGGGTCGATCCGGTAACGAGTGCAGTGGGTCCGGTCATCCCCACCGGATAGGCGACCTGCGCCCGCCGGGCAAATCAGACCGCCTCGAGCGCGTATCCGGCTGAGCGCACGGTGCGCACCGGATCGGGCGCGCCGTCCATCTCGATCGCCTTGCGCAGCCGCCGGATATGGACATCGACAGTGCGCAGTTCGATCTCGCTTTCGGTGCCCCACACCGCATCGAGCAGTTGCCCGCGCGAGAAAACCCGGCCGGGGCTTTCCATGAAGTGACGCAGCAGGCGGAATTCGGTCGGCCCCATCGCCAGGCTGCGCGCACGGCGCAGCACTTTGTGCGCGATCGGATCGAGCGAGATATCGCCAACGGTCAAGGTTTCCCCGGCCAATGCGGGGCGCACCCGGCGCAGCACCGCGGCGACCCGCGCTATCAGCTCGCGCGGGCTGAACGGCTTGGTCACATAGTCGTCGGCGCCGGTTTCGAGCCCGCGAATACGGTCTTCCTCGGCTCCGCGCGCGGTCAGCATCACGATCGGGACGTGCGCAGTGGTTTTGTCGCGGCGCAAGCGGCGGCATACCTCGATCCCGCTTGTGCCCTCGATCATCCAGTCGAGGATGACCAGATCGGGAGCGGCTTCGGCAGCAAGGATCAGCGCCTCATCGCCATCGGCGGTGACGCGCACATCATACCCCTCGCCCTTGAAGCGGAACTCGAGCAGTTCGGCGAGCGCGGGGTCGTCTTCGACCAAAAGAAGTTTAGGGGCCATGGTTTGATCCGGTCTCAGCGCGGCGGGATCACGTCTTCGCGCTCGGGCAGGTATGTCCCGGTCGCGGCGTAATAAACCTGCTCGGCAATGTTGGTGGCGTGATCGCCGATGCGTTCGATATTGCGGGCAACGAACAGCAGCTGCGCGGCGGTAGTGATCGATGTCGGGTTTTCGACCATGTGGCTGACAAGGTTGCGGAAAATACTGTCGTAAAAGGCATCGACCTTGGCATCGCGCAGCACAATTTCTCGCGCGGCATCGGCATCGCGCGCGGCATAGGCGGTCAGCACGTCGTGAACCATCTCCGAGGCAACCTCAGCCATGGCCGGCAGCAGCGTAAGCGGCTCGAACCGCTGGCGGCCTTCGATATGGCCGACGCGCTTGGCGATGTTCTTGGCATAGTCGCCGATTCGCTCGATCACCCCGGCGATTTTGAGGCTGGCGATCACTTCGCGCAGGTCGTCGGCCATCGGCGCCCGCAGCGCGAGAATGCGGATCGCTAGCCGATCGACCTCCATTTCCATTTCGTCGATCCGCTTGTCGCGCTGGATCACGGTGCGGGCAAGACCCTCTTGGCCGCGGACCAGCGCGTCCATCGCCTCGTTGACCGATACTTCGGCAAGACCGCCCATCTCGGCGATCAGGCCGCGCAGCCGGGTGATGTCCTCGTCGAACGCCTTGACGGTGTGTTCCATGTCAGCCGTGTACCTTATCCATATCAGCCAGTAATATAGTCCTTGGTCCGAACTTCCCGTGGATTGGTGAAGATGTCCGAGGTCTTGCCGTATTCAATTACCTTGCCGAGATGGAAGAACGCGGTGCGCTGGGATACGCGCGCGGCCTGCTGCATCGAATGGGTGACAATCACGATCGCATAGCGTCCACGCAGCTCGTCGATCAGCTCCTCGATCCGCGCGGTGGCGATCGGGTCGAGCGCCGAACACGGCTCGTCCATCAGGATCACTTCGGGATCGACCGCGATGGCGCGGGCGATGCACAGGCGCTGCTGCTGCCCGCCCGAAAGCGCGGTGCCGCTGTCGCTCAGGCGGTCCTTGACCTCGTCCCACAAACCCGCGCGGTTTAGCGATTTCTCGACGATCTCGTCGAGTTCGCTTTTTCCCGCGGCGATCCCGTGAATGCGCGGGCCATAAGCGATGTTTTCATAGATCGACTTGGGGAACGGGTTGGGCTTCTGAAACACCATCCCGACGCGGGCGCGCAGTTGGACTACATCCATCCCCGAACGGTAGATATCCTCGCCATCGAGCAGGATTTCACCCTCGAACCGCGCGGTCGGGATCGTGTCGTTCATGCGGTTGAGTGCGCGCAGGAAGGTCGATTTTCCGCAACCCGAAGGCCCGATGAACGAGGTTACGTATTGTGATGGAACTTCGATCGAAACATCGTCTATCGCCTGCTTGGTGCCATAATAGATCGACACGTTGCTCGCGCGGATCTTGACGTCGCCGCCCGTTAGCGCTGGCACGTTCTCAATTGTCTGCACTGCCGCGTCCATGGTCACCAACGCCTTTCGAAGCGATTGCGCAGATAGATTGCGACGCCGTTCATCGCCAGCAGGAACAGCAGCAGCACGATGATAGCTGCCGAGGTGCGCGCCACAAACCCACGGTCAATCTCGTCTGACCACAGGAATATCTGCACCGGCAGCACGCTGGATGGCGAGGTAAAACCATCGGGTGGGGTGGCGACGAACGCACGCATCCCGATCATCAGCAGCGGCGCGGTTTCGCCCAGCGCGCGGGCCATGCCGATGATAGTGCCGGTCAGGATCCCGGGCAGCGCGAGCGGGAGGACGTGGTGGAAAACCACCTGGATCCGGCTCGCGCCGATCGCCAGCGCGCCGTCGCGGATTGAAGGCGGAACCGCCTTGATCGCGTTACGCGCTGAGATCACGATCACTGGCATCGTCATCAGCGCCAACGTCATGCCGCCAATCAGCGGGGCCGAGCGCAAGTTGGGAAAGATCGTCAGGAACACCGCTAGGCCAAGCAGCCCGAATATGATTGAGGGGACGGCGGCGAGATTGTTGATCGAAATCTCGATCCAATCGGTCCAGCGGTTCCGCGCGGCGTACTCCTCGAGATAAACCGCCGAGAGCACTCCGATCGGGAAAGCCAGCAGCAAAGTGACCAGCATCGTCAGCATCGAGCCCTTGAGCGCGGCCCAGATACCTGCCGCCTGCGGATCGGTCGCGTCCGAGCGCGAGAGGAAGCCTGGATCCCAGGCCCAGGAAAGCTTGCCCTCACGCTTCAGCCTGGCGGCGAGTTGCTGCATTTCCGGCGAATTTCCGCCACGCAAGCCCGCGGCGAGGTCGCCTGTGGTGGGCAGCGAAATGACCATTCGGTTACCCAACACGGCAGGGTCAGACGCGATTTTGCGCGCAATTTCCCGCCAAGCGGCAGAATCGATCTGCGCCGCACCATCGGCGCCCAGTGCCTGCGTTGCGGCGGCGGATACGGTATCGGGAAGCCCCGCCGCCTCAAGCTGCGCGACCGCGTCGGGCTGGGCCAGCACCCGTGGATCGACCGGCAGCTTGGCCGCAGACAGATCGAGCGGAAAGCGGACCTCGGCGCGGCGGAACCCATCGATCCCGGCCGAAGTCATCGTGACCAGCAGGAACGCCAGCACCAGCGCCGAGAACACCACCGCGCTCAGCCCGATCAGGCGGAACCGCCGCTCGGCCGCATAGCGCTTGCGGATGCGCGTCGCGACCGCCTCGGAGGAGTGGCGCGATGACCTACTCATAAGCCTCGCGATACCGCTTCACCACGCGCAACGCGATGTAGTTGAGCGTGAGGGTGACGACGAACAGCACCATCCCCAGCGCGAACGCGCTGAGTGTGGCGGGGTGATCGAAGCTGCCTTCACCGGTCAGCATCGCGACGATCTGGAAGGTGACGGTGGTCATGCTTTCGAACGGATTGGGGGTCAGCCGGGCGGCGGCACCCGCCGCCATGACCACGATCATCGTCTCACCGATCGCGCGGCTTACCGCCAGCATCACGCCCGCGACGATGCCCGGCAGCGCGGCGGGGATCAGCACCCTGCGGATGGTTTCAGAGGTCGTCGCACCCATCGCCAAACTACCGTCGCGCATCGCCTGGGGGACCGCGGCGATGCTGTCGTCGGCCATCGACGAGACGAACGGGATGATCATCACCCCCATCACCAGCCCGGCGGCAAGCGCGCTTTCGGAACTGGCGCTGGCGATCCCGATCATCTGGCCGAAATCGCGCACCGCGGGAGCCACGGTCAGCGCTGCAAAATAGCCGTAGACCACCGTCGGCACTCCGGCGAGAATCTCGAGCAGCGGTTTCATCCATTGGCGCACGCTGGGCGCGGCATATTGGGTGAGGTAGATCGCACTCATCAGCCCTAGCGGGATCGCGACCAGCATGGCGATAATCGCGCCGATCACGATGGTGCCCCAGAACAGCGGCACCGCACCGAACTTGCTGCCCTGATCGAGCCCTGGCGCGCTCATCGGATCGGGCGACCAGTGGGTGCCGAACAGGAAATCGAGCGGCGAGACGAAGCCGAAAAAGCGAATCGTTTCGAACAGCAGCGATGCAACGATTCCCGCAGTAGTGACGATCGCGACCAGCGAGGCGAGCAGCAGCACGCCCATCACTGCGCGTTCGACCCGGGTGCGCGCGGTGAAATCGGGGCGCAGGCGGATGAACCCGAACGCGCCCCCGGCAAAACCAAGCAGCAGTGTGGCGGCGAGGCCGATCCCGCCGAACAGCCGCAGCGCGTTGCGGAACGGTTCGACCAGCGGCGCAGCGCCCTGATTAAACACTCCCGCGTCGCGGCCTTGGGCAACCGCCAAAGCCTCGGTCAACACCGTGTCGCGCTCCATCCCGAATGGCGGGAGCGCCGCCGCAGCGGGGTCCGCGAGAACGTTGCCGATTACCAATTGGGGAGCAATACTGCTCCACACCACCGCGAACAGCAGCGCCGGTACCGCCGCCCACAACGCGACATACCAGCCATGATAGCCGGGCAGCGAATGTAGCCGCTGGCGGCTCGCACGCTGGAACGCCCATGCGCGCGACCGTGCCGCCAGCCACCCTGCAAGCCCCAGCCCGAAGGCGAGGAGGATCAGGATGGCCGGCGAAATCACGGTGATGGGATTACTTGAGGCTCGCGCCGTCGAGCGTGGCATAGTCGGCCGCAGCCTTGGCGCTCGCTGCCTGGACCGCATCGGGCGCGACAACCATGCCGGCCTTGGCTAACAGCCCGTCCTTGCCCCAGCTCTTGGTCCACTGCGCGACATATTCCTTCAAACCCTTGATCGCTTCAAGGTGCGCCTTCTTGACGTAGATGTAGAGCGGGCGCGCGCCGGGATAGCTGAAGTCCGAGATCGAGGCGTAAGTCGGGACGATCCCTCCAACCTTGAGGCCCTTGATCTTGTCGGCGTTGGATTCGAGGTACGAGAATCCGAACACGCCGATCGCCTTGGGATTGGCTTCCAGCTTCTGGACGATCAGGTTGTCGTTCTCACCCGAATCGACATAGGCACCATCTTCGCGGACTTCGGTGCAGTTGGCGTCGTATTTGGGCTTGTCGCTGTCCTTGAGCGCCTTCATCGCCGAGTCGGTCTCGCAGCCCTTGGCCAAGATCAACTCCTTGAGCGCGTCGCGCGTGCCCGAGGTCGAGGGCGGGCCATAAACGAGGATCGGCTCGTTGGAGAGCGCGGGGTTCACGTCCTTCCAGGTCTTGGCAGTGTTCGGCTTGCCGAACGGGTTCTTGGCCAGCGCCTTGTAAATATCGAGCTGGGTCAGTTCCATGCTCGGTCCGCCGGTAGCCTCGGCAAAGGCGATCCCGTCAAGTCCGACCTGGATCTCGACGATGTCCTTTACGCCGTTCTTGACGCAATCCTCGAATTCCGACTTTTTCATCCGGCGCGAGGCGTTTTCGATATCGGGATGCTGGACGCCGACCCCGGCGCAGAACAGCTTCATCCCCGCGCCGGTGCCAGTCGATTCAACGATCGGGGCAGGCATTCCGGTAGCCTTGGCCATTTCCTCGGCCACCGCCTTGGCGAACGGCAGCACGGTGGACGAGCCTACCGCACGGACATTGGCGCGCGAAGCGGTCTGCTGGCCACCGCAGGCGGCGAGTGCGGCGCTTGCAAGAAGCGCCGCGGAGAGCGCGAGAATCGGTTTGGACGACATTGCTGAAAGCCTTTCGCAGAAGTGTGCTGCCGCGCCCATGTGGACGTCGTGTGACAGCTTCATGACAATCGTTCGTCGGTCGGCGCCTCATCGCTCGTCGCATCGCTGGTCATGGTTTTGAACCGAACCGTGACCGTCGTTCCCTTGCCCAGTGTGCTGGCGATGTCGAGCCGCCCCTGATGTCTTTCCACGATATGCTTGACGATCGCCAGCCCAAGCCCGGTACCCCCTGCCGCACGGCTGCGACCAGGGTCGGTGCGATAAAAGCGGCGGGTGAGGTGGGGCAAGTGCTCGGCGGGGATGCCGGCACCGCGATCCTCGACCACCAGGGTGACCTGTCTCGGCGAAGTCTCCACCGTGACCTTCACCGGCTCGATCGGGTCGCCATACTTGAGCGCGTTGTCGATCAGATTGCGCAGCAACTGGTCGAGCTGGCCGCGGTCGCCCTCGATCATCGCGGGCTGACGCGGCCATTCGAGCATCACCCGCCCGTCGCCGTGGTTGGCGGAAAGGTCGGTGGCGATGCTAACGGCAAGGTGACCCAGATCGACCAGTTCGCGCGGACGATCGTGCTTTTCGGCCTCGATCCGCGAGAGCGACATCAGATCCTGGACCAGATTCTGCAAGCGCCGCGCCTCCCGAAGCACGGTCGCGTGGAATTTGCGGGCGGTCGCGGTGTCGACCTTTGCTTCGCCTTCGGCCAAGGTCTCGACGTAGCCGATGATCGAGGCCAGCGGGGTCGACAGTTCGTGGCTGGCGTTGGCGACGAAATCGGTATGGGCGCGGTCGATATCGGCTTCGGCGGTGCGGTTGATCAGCTCGACCATCGAAAAGCGCTCGTCGATCTGGCGGCGCGAGACCTGCCAGATGCTGCGCGGCGCGGTGAGCCCGGGGATCGTTGCGGTGCCGCCGCTTTCCAGTAGCGCCACCGCGTCGGGATGACGCAGCGCCATGCGAACGTCTTGACCCAGAATATGCCCGCCCAGCACTTCGCGCGCGGCGGCATTGGCGAACTGGATCCGGTCGCGATCGAGCATGACCAGCGGCACGCCGAGCGGCTCCATCAGGCTTTCCATGCGCGTGCGGGTGAACTGGACCCCGCCGGCGCTCGGGCGCAGCGCAGCAGGTGCAGGGCGGGCGATGTAGAGCGTCCCCAGCCACAGCAGCAGAATCGCACCACTCAGCACGGCGCCAACGCCGGAGACCAGCATGACCGTGGCACCGAGCAATGCCAGCAGCACGCCTGGCCACGGCAACTTGGGGAGGAACATGGGGTTTTGCGCTCGGCTGCGGGAGACGGGACGCACTTAAGGCCCGCATGAAGCGGGCGCAAGCGGCGCGCGGATTGCAGGACCTGTCCCCGGTGTGGCACGGTGCCATTTCGTAGAACCAGAGGATGCCATGATGCAGACTTTCCCCGCGACCCCCCGTAATGCTGCCGCGCTTGCCGCGGCGCACTCTGTGGTTGCTGCCGACCCAGCCGCCTACTGGCTGGCCGAAGCGGGGCGTCTGTCGTGGAGCAAATTTCCGACGCTCGCCGACGAGAGCTCGTTTCACGAGGCCGACTTCGCGGTGCGCTGGTTCGCCGACGGCGCGCTCAACCTTAGCGTCAATTGTCTCGACCGCCATCTGGCAACGCGCGGCGATCGAGTGGCGATCGTGTTCGAGGGCGACGAGCCGGGGGAAGGGCGCTCGCTGACCTACCGCGAACTTCACGGCGAAGTGTGCCGGATGGCCAACGTGCTCAAGGCCCGCGGCGTTAAGAAGGGCGACCGTGTCACGCTGTATATGCCGATGATCCCTGAGGCGGCGGTGGCGATGCTCGCCTGCGCCCGCGTCGGCGCGATCCATTCGGTGGTGTTCGGCGGGTTTTCGCCCGACAGCCTCGCCAACCGGATCCAGGATTGCGATTCCAAACTGCTGATCACCGCTGACGAGGGTTGCCGCGGGGGCAAGCGAATACCGCTCAAAGCAAACGCCGACGCCGCAGTGGCGAATTGCCCGAGCATCGATACGGTGCTGGTGGTCCGCCGCACCGGGGCCGAGGTCGGCTTCGATCCAGCGCGCGACGTGTGGTGGCACGATGCCCGCGAGAGCGTCGGCGACCAATGCCTGCCCGAGCCAATGAACGCCGAAGACCCCCTGTTCATCCTCTACACCAGCGGCAGCACGGGCAAGCCCAAGGGCGTTCTCCACACCACCGGCGGTTATCTGCTGTGGTGCGCCGCGACGTTCGATTTGCTGTTCGGGGCCACCGACGACGACCTGTTCTGGTGTACCGCCGATGTCGGCTGGGTCACCGGGCACAGCTACGTTGTCTACGGCCCGCTCGCCAATGGCGCGAGCACGGTGATGTTCGACGGGGTGCCCAACTACCCTGACCACGGCCGCTTCTGGGAAACCGCCAAGCGCCTGGGGGTGACGATATTCTACACCGCGCCCACCGCGATCCGCGCGCTGATGCGCGAGGGCGACGCGTTCGTGAAGGCGCACGACCGCAGCCAGATACGCCTGCTCGGTACGGTCGGTGAGCCGATCAACCCCGAGGCGTGGGAGTGGTACCACCGCGTCGTCGGGGATGGCCGCTGCGAAATCGTCGATACCTGGTGGCAGACCGAAACAGGGGCCGCGCTGATCGCGCCGGTGCCGGGCGCGGTGAAGACCAAGCCGGGCAGCGCAACCAAGCCATTGCCGGGGGTTTATCCGCTGCTGGTCGATGCCGCAGGCGGCGAACTCGACGGCGCGGCATCGGGCAACTTGTGCATCCGCAAATCATGGCCCGGCCAGATGCGCACCGTGTGGGGCGATCACGGACGGTTCTTCCAGACCTATTTTTCGACCTACCCCGGCCTCTATTTCACCGGCGACGGCTGCCGGCGGGATGAGGATGGCTATTACTGGATCACCGGGCGGGTGGACGACGTTATCAACGTCAGCGGGCACCGGATGGGGACTGCCGAGGTTGAGAGCGCACTCGTCAGCCATCCCAAGGTAGCCGAAGCCGCGGTGGTGGGGATGCCGCACGAGATCAAGGGACAGGGCATCTATGCCTACGTCACGCTCAATGCGAACGAGGAGGGTTCAGACGCCTTGCGCACCGAATTGCGCCAGTGGGTCCGCAAGGAAATCGGCCCGATCGCCAGCCCCGATGCGATCCAGTTTGCCCCGGCGCTGCCCAAGACGCGCAGCGGCAAGATAATGCGCCGCATCCTGCGCAAGATCGCCGAGAACGATACGGGGAACCTAGGGGATATTTCCACGCTCGCCGATCCGAGCGTGGTCGAAAGTCTGGTGGAGAACCGGGTGGGCTGAGCCTTACCGCAGCGCCAGCGCCTCACCCTTGCGGAGCATGACGATTGCAAGCCGGGCGGCCCGGCGCGAATCGAGCCAGCGGCCATCGGCGAGTTCGAGGTCGTAGCGGTCACGGCTGATCAGCGCGGCCTGGTACCGCGCCATTGCGGCGGCATGGTCGCCGCTGCGGGCGTAGGCGGTGCCCAGGTTGATCAGCGCGGCGGGATCGGTTGCGCTCATTACTGGATCGGAAGAGATGCGCTCGATTGCCAGGTCTGGACGGCCTGAGGCAAGCGCCTGATAGCCGACCGCATCGAACTGCGGTTGCGCTTCAACGGTAATGCCCGTTGCAGCCTGCGCGAACATGAGTCCGGCAATCACCAGCGTTGCGGCCATCCGATTTCTCCCTGTTTTTCCAGTTGAGCGACAAATACGGCTGGCAAGCGCGATCCTGCAACAAAAATGTCATCATGTCATAAAACTGCAATAACGGGGTTCAGGGCGGCTGCGGGCGGGCAAAAGCCGTCCGCTCCATTCCTCGTCGCGCCACTGTCGTACAGCAGCATGGCAACAGTCACGCCGATGCAAACAAGCTGTCACGCCACGCTCCTAGAGGGAGGTCAGTTGCAGGCGAATCGGATGCCTGCCTGACCGACCAAGGGGAACGATTGTGAGGAAATTCCAAGGCTTGCTTCTGCTCGGAAGCAGCGCGTTGATTCTGAGCGGCTGCGGCGCCGGCGATATTGCCTCTGCCGGATCCAGCGGAAATGTGACCATCAACAACGTCACGCCGGCTCCAACGCCGACGCCAACACCCACCCCGACAAGCGCGTTGGTCACTGCCGCAGCAGGCTGCCCGACGATCTCGGATCCGCAAGGCCTGACCGACGGCGGCACAATCAGCGGACCGACCGGCGCGTATCGCGTCTGCCGCCTGCCGTCGCTTATCAGAGTTTCATCGACCCTGCCTAAAATCGGCGGGCTGCTCTATGAAATGAACGGCCGCGTGAACGTGGGTTGCGACGGTGGCTTCGCCGCCCCGACCGCGGGCGCCCCGGTCACGTCGACCACCATCGGCTGCACCGCCA
>JANMQW010000300.1:0-1725 GCA_031370725.1 Novosphingobium sp. | reverse complement strand
GGCCGATCGCCCGATCCGCTGGCTGGTCGACGATGCGGCCAAGTTCGTGGCGCGCGAGGTGCGGCGCGAGCGGCGCTATGACGGGATTATCCTCGATCCGCCCAAGTTTGGGCGCGGCCCGGAGGGCGAAGTGTGGCGGCTGGAAGATCATCTGCCCGCGCTGATCGGTGATTGCCGCCAGTTGCTCGACGAGCGCAGCCGGTTTCTGTTCCTGACGGTCTATGCGGTGCGGATGAGCGCGCTGGCGCTGGCCGGGTTGCTCGACGAAGCTTTTGCCGGGATGCCCGGCAGCATCGAGTTCGGCGATCTGGCGGTGCGTGAGGCCTCGCCCGATGGCCGTCTCCTGCCCACGGCAATATTCGCGCGCTGGCGCAACGGCTGAGCCGGCGCTAGGAGCGCGCAATGCCAGATAGCCTGATCCTCGAAGTGGCCGATTTCGAACACGACGTGCTCACCGGGATCTATTCCGAAGAGACCGGGCGTCCCCAGCCCTTGCGTTTCACGATTTCGGCACAGTTGAAACCGGCGGATCGTTATGAGCCGGACACTCCGCTGAGCCACAGCAAGAATTACATGGACCTCAAGTTTGCAGCGTCGGCGGCGCTGCCCGAGGGAGTCCATTTCAAGCTGATCGAGGCGGTCGCCGATCATATCTGCGAGACGCTGTTCATCCAGGACCGCCGGGTCGAGGCGGTGACGGTCAAGATCGTCAAGTTGGCGATCAGCGAGGGCGGTGAGCGGATCGGGATGACCTTGACCCGCGAGCGACGCGACTAGGCATGCGCCCGCTTGCGCTCGTGACCGGCGGCTGGCGGCGAATAGGTGCGGCTATCGCGACCGCATTGGCGGCGGACGGGTGGGACCTGGCGCTCCACGCGCATCGTGTCAGCGCCTTCGACCGCGATCTGATCGCGCAGTTCGAGCGAGCCGGAGCGCGAACGCAGGGATTTGCGGGGGATCTTGCCGAATCGCACTATCATGAGTCGCTGGTGGGCGATGTGACCGCAGCATTCGGGCGCCCGCCCACGTTGCTGGTCAACTCCGCCTCGACCTTCCGCGACGATCGGCTGGCGACGCTGACCGCCGATTCGCTCGATCTGCACATGCGGACCAATCTTTATGCGCCGCTGCTGCTGACCAAGGCATTCGCGGCGGCGCTGGGTGAGGAGCAAGGTTCGGTGGTAATGCTGCTTGACCAGCGGGTGCGCAATCCGGTGCCTGATCAGCTGGCCTATTCGCTGTCCAAGCAGGCACTCCATGCCAGCACGCGCAATCTTGCCCGCGATCTTGCGCCGCGCATCCGGGTTAACGGCGTCGCGCCGGGGCTGGTGCTGCCGACCGAAGACTATGACGAATCGCAGTGGCAGCGGCTGGCCGCGCTGATGCCGCTCGAACGGCTGGCAGAGCCAAGCGAGATCGCCGCCGCAGTGGTTTATCTCGCCCATGCCAAGGCGGTCACCGGGCAGACTATCTTTGTCGATAGCGGAGCCAATCTCGAAGCCTATCCGCGCGATTTCGTGTATATGGGACGCAAATGACCCCACTTGTCGACACCTTCAAGCGCCCGATCACTTACTTGCGGCTCTCGGTCACCGACCGCTGCGACTTGCGCTGCGCTTATTGCATGCCCGAACGGATGGTCTTCCTGCCCAAGGCGGAAGTGCTCACGCTCGAGGAACTGCGCGCGCTGGCTCAGGCGTTCATCGCGCGCGGGGTGCGCAAGAT
>JANMQW010000431.1:0-2693 GCA_031370725.1 Novosphingobium sp. | reverse complement strand
AGCAACGCCGCCATCCGCCGCACCAGCGGCAACGCGCAGACATCGTTCGCCTGTTCGGCGTCGAGATTTTCGTTGCGCGCGCTCATGCCGCGATCTTTCCGGCAACGACTTCGACCCGGCGTCCGACCCACTCCTCGCGCTGCATTCCGGAAATCGTTTCTTCCGCCTCCGACACCGCGAGCGCGCGCGCGCCGTCGTCGGTGTCGATCAGCGCCACCGCGCGCGGCGCTTCGCCACGTGCGTGGAGCACGGTGCAGCCCGCGATCCGCCCGCCCCCGGTGTAGTTCTCAACGACCGGCACCTCGGTTGCCGCGGCGGCCGCCTCGGCGGTGACGTCGCTGCGCACGAAGCCGTCGCGTGGCGGCTCGCTCGACCACAGCGCGAAGGCTTGCTTGGTGAGAATGCCCGACACGCACGAGGTCAGCGCGGTCCGCCCGGCCCCCTCGCGCAGCAGTTGCGCTGCCCGCGCTGTCGCCTGAAAGACGTAATTGTTATAGGGTCCGCCCGCGAAGGCCATCGAACCGGTGAAGGTCAGATCGCGATCCGGCGGTAAGTTGAGCGCGTCCGCAAACGTGTCCACGGCTATGGGAAAGCAGCTGTAGAGATCGATCAGGTCGATGTCGCCCGCCGAGATACCAGCGGCATCGAGCACGGCCCGAGCGGCCGCATCGGCGCCGGGCGAGCGGATCAGATCGGCACGCGCCGACAGCGCGACCATGTGGTTCGATTCGGCGCTGGCCAGGGGAAACACCCACCGCGACCGGTCGATCCCCAGCGCTTGCGCGCGCGAGGCCGAGCAGAACAGCAGGGCCGCCGCCTGATCGACGTTCCAGGTCGAGCAGTGCGCCCGAGTATAGGGGAACGCCTGCATCGGGTTGCGCGGGCCATCGTCTCGGATCGTGGCTGCATCTAGCGCGGTGCGGGTCCACCCGTCTGGATTGGCCACGGTGATCTGCGAGAACCGGGCGTAGCGCGCCGCCAGCCTGTCGCGATTCTCATCGACCGAGAACCCGTTCGCGGCGCGGCGCGCGCTTTCGAGAATTGCGTAAAGCCCGACCGGCATCTTCAGCCCAACTCCGACCTCCGCCGGATGGCGCAGTTCGGCCTTCGGCTCCAGCCGCACATCGGGCTCGTCGTCCTGGTCGCGTTCCTGAGCGCGGCCTCCGGCGAGCTTGGCGCGCAGCAGCCGGTACCCCGCATCCGCGCCGGTGACGAGCGCACTCTCGACCGTCCCGTCGGCGATCACCTGGCAGGCGTCGGCGATGAGCGTTTGTTGCAACACGCCGACGCTCGAAACCATGGTCTTTGCGCCCGTCGCTCCCACCACACGGGCGATTTCGCCCGCAGGATTGCGATAGCGCCAGCGTCCGCGCGGTACCGCAATGCTGCCGACTTCGGCGAGCAACGCGGACGCGCCGCAATCCACGCCCGCCGCGAGCACCGCCTCAAGCATGAGGTCGATCGGCTCGAGCGCGCGCGAGGGATCGTCCTCGCGGCGCGTTGCGACGCCAACCCCGACGAGGACCGGCGTGTTCGGCAGAATCTCTGCGCTGCTCATGCCGCCAGGTTGCCAAGCGCCGCCGCCCGTTCGCGCAGATCGGCCTTCTGGATCTTGCCGTTGGCATTTCGGGGCAGCGCCGACGCCGCGACGATCACCTGGGCAGGCACCTTGTAGTCGGACAATCGCTCTGCGCACCATTCGCGGACCTGGTGCGAACTGGGTCCGCCCTCCTCGGCGGTGACGAACGCCACCACGGCTTCGCCCAGCATCGGGTCGGCGCGCCCGACCACCGCCGCCTCGATCACGCCGTCGAGCCCGGCGAGTACGCTTTCGACTTCAGCGGGGTAAATCTTGAAGCCGCCGCGAATGATCATGTCCTTCTTGCGGTCGGCGATGCGGACGTAGCCTTCGGCGTCGATGCTGCCGATATCGCCTGACCGCCAGTAGCCGCCGACGAATGCCGCCTCGGTCGCATCCTCGTTGCGCCAGTAGCCGGGCGAGACCATCGGCCCCGCGATCCACAATTCGCCGTCGGTGCCGCACGGCACCTCGCGGCCCTGTTCGTCCATCACCCTGATGTCGCCGCAGGTAACCACCCGGCCGATACTGTTCGCCCGCGCCGTCCCCTCGCCCGGCGGCATGATGGTCGCGGGCGAGGTGGTTTCGGTGGCGCCATAGGCATTGCACATAGCCAGCCACGGAAAGGTGGCGGCAAAGCGGGCAATCGTCGGTTCGGGCATCGGCGCCCCGCCATAGGCCGCGATGCGCCAGTCCTTGAGATCGAATTCGGCCAGATCGGGTTCGAGCAGGCACAGGCCATACATCGCCGGGACCATTAGCGCATGCGTGATGCGCTCACGCGCTGCCAGTTCGAGCGCGGCGCGGCGTTTGAACTCAGGCAGCATGACCAGTGTGCCGCCCAGGTACAGGAACGGAATGACCACTCCGCACAGCCCGCTGACATGCGCCCACGGCACGCACACCAGCGTCCGCTCGTCGCTCCCAAGACCGAGGGCATCGCGCCAGTGCAGGCACGAATGAATCGCACCCAGGTGCGTTAGCATCGCGCCCTTGGGCTTGCCGGTGGTGCCCGAGGTATACAGGATCGCGAACAGTGCGTCCTCGTCGGCAGGCGGGGCGGGCGGCGGGAAATCAAGACGCGCAATTGCGTCTCGCCACTCTGTCGCCGACA
>JANMQW010000424.1:0-9912 GCA_031370725.1 Novosphingobium sp. | reverse complement strand
TCGCGGCCGGGGACGGTGCCATCCGCCAGATCGACATACGCCAGCCCGTCGGCCAGCTTGAGCGCCTGTTCGAAGCTGTCCGCGAGCCGGGTCTCGACGCCCTCGACGCCATCCTTGCTGGCGCGCACCGCGATCCGGTCGACCACCACCTCGATGTCGTGCTTGAACTTCTTGTCGAGCGCGGGGGCATCCTCGATCTCATGCATCTCGCCGTCGATGCGGACGCGGGTGAACCCCGCGCGCTGCCATTCGGCGAGCTCCTTGCGGTATTCGCCCTTGCGCCCGCGCACCACCGGGGCGAGCAGGAACAGCCGCGTCCCCTCGGTCAGCGCCATCACCCGGTCGACCATCGTGCTGACCGTCTGCGCCTCGATCGGCAAGCCGGTGGCGGGCGAATAAGGCACGCCCACGCGCGCCCACAGCAGCCGCATGTAGTCGTAGATCTCGGTGACGGTCGCCACGGTCGAACGCGGGTTGCGGCTGGTGGTCTTCTGCTCGATGCTGATCGCGGGGCTGAGCCCGTCGATATGCTCGACATCGGGCTTCTGCATCATCTCGAGGAACTGGCGCGCATAGGCGCTCAGGCTCTCGACATAGCGCCGCTGGCCCTCGGCATAGATCGTATCGAACGCCAGGCTCGATTTGCCGCTGCCCGAAAGCCCGGTGATCACGATCAGCGAATCGCGCGGCAACGCGACATCGAACCCCTTGAGATTGTGCTCGCGCGCCCCGCGCACGACGATCTGATTGACGGACATGCGGCGGTTCTGTTCCAGATTTGTTCGCGTGAGGCAAGGGTGCGGCGGGCGCCAGCCCACAGGTGGGGAGAGAGGGCGGCGGTTGCAACTTTCCCTCCAACATCGCAACCGGGACCCTTGCGGACGCTGACCCCGATACGCCACGAAACCGCAAGATTGTCGAATCCGTACAACTCTTTTGGGAACCCTCGTCTCATAGTCACGCCGGGTCGCCACGAAATTATTCGTGGGGATTCTCCATGAGCGACCGGCTTTTTTCGGGGGACGTGCTGTTCCTGCAACGACTGCTGAGTTGTTGCGGACTTTATACCGACAAGCTTGACGGCGATTACGGCAAGCACACCAGCGATGCCGAAGCCGCGTTCGAGGAACGCTGCCGCGTGATCGCGATGAGCGAGGGCGGGGTCGACGGGCGCAGCGAAACCAACATCCGCGGCCTCCAGCTCGTCGCCCAGCCGCTGGCCCGCCGCTCTCTGCGCGCGCTCCACAGTGCCGGCCTCGACGCGCGGATCATCTCTGGCACGCGCGACTACGAAGAACAGAATGCGCTGTTCCGCCAGGGCCGCTTCGGCAACCCCGGCCCCCGCGTGACTAACGCCCGCGGCGGACAGAGCTGGCACAACTTCGGCCTCGCCTGGGACATCGGCCTGTTCGAGGGCGGCAAGTACGTCACCACCGACACCAAGTACAAAGCCGCCGCCGCCCACGGCAAAGTCGCCGGGCTCGAATGGGGCGGCGACTGGAAAACCTTCCCCGATTTCCCGCACTATCAGGTGGGGGCGGAGGGCCGCTCGATCTCAAGCGCACGGGTAAGGTTTGAGAGGGGGGGGCGGTAAGTTAGCAAGTTTAGGAAGGGGGGGGACGATTATGTTGGCCAAGATAAGTAGAATTTTACAGATAAACGAGCGTAAGCTCTCGACACAATGCGCCTGCGGACTCGGAACGGGACGCAAGTTTGGATCTGCTGTCCTCCTAGCCTCAGCATTTATTTTTCTTGGAGGGTGCGCTTCCATTGAAGAAATCAGGCCGGATATCGCAGCGAAGCCCATCCCGAGCCGGCTCGATGAAATAGCATATATCAATGAGTTGCGTTCCGCATATGTTGTAACCGAATCGGAATCTTCTTTTCCCAAGGACATTTGCTTCAAGGGAAATGGCTTGAAGCCTTTCAAATCCAAATCTGGACAAGGCTATCGCCCTGATCCGGACCCTGAAGACGCCGGCGATGGCTGTATCCGGTTCAGACAAGTCCCGGCTGGCCCGGCAGGCGCGAAGGAAGTTCAGGATTATCTGGCCGCCGGATTTGGATTGACGGATTTGTACTGTGAGCGGTTTTTCACGACCGCGGCAGCTTCGGATCGGAATCGGAAATTTGGCCGGACCGTCAGCAACGGGGTGGACACCCTCATCGGTAGTGTTCTTACGCTGTCCGGTGCTGGGCGAACGGCAATTGGGATCACGAACGCGGGCTTCGGATTGATAGACAACGGGTTCGAAGCCTACGACACCGCCTATCTGGTCGGACCAGACCTATCCGTGGTCAGGCGGCTCGTCTCGGCCGCGCAAAGCGAATACCGACAAGGTTTCCTGAAGGCCGACGAAAAGGATGTCCCCAAATCCTACGCCGGAGCGCGTTCGGTCATCGAACGCTATGCTGGGTTGTGTTCCTACACAGGAATGCGGGAACTGGTTGGAAAGTCGGTCAGCGACAAAACCAACGAGATCAATGAGAAGGTCGCCAAGGAAAAAAAGGACGATAAAACCAAAGATACCGATGGAGCGGTCGGCAGTGCAAGCCAGTCATCCGGTAAGAGCAAAGGTACCAAGCAGAATCTATCGCCGCCACCGCAAGGGTCTTCGGCTCCGCAATCAGAAACCGTTCCGCCGCCACCGGCCTAGCCCAATCCAACCCCATCTTCACATCGTCAGGGAGTTGCAACTCCGCAGAAACCCCCCGACATCCCTTATCCAAAATCGACCGAATGTCGAATTGGTACAATTATCTCCGAATCGGATGTCCTAAAAACCCCTTAACGACGCCCCACGTCGGATGAAGCCCCCAGTTCGAGCCATCCGGGTTCGAACCGTTCGAGTAGATGCACATGACCGCCGATATCGCCCCCCCACCTACCGCTCCCGCCACCGGCCTGTTCGGCGGTGGGAAGCCCACTCCCCAAGCCGCCGCACCCCACTGCGGCGAGCCGACTTCGACGCAGCGCAAGTCGTTTTCCGACTTGTTCCGTGCCGATGGGGCCGAGCTTCACGCGGCTTGACTCGACGCCGTTAGCCGCCGGTTGTGCGCCGCTTCAATGCGGTAGCGCGCTGCGGGTGGCACCTTCCGGCTCATGAAGTTCCGGGAACTCATCAAGGATTGGAGACCGACGATGCGCTTGCTCATGCGCAGCCACGCCTATGCGGCCTATGCCCCCGCGATCCGTGCGGCAGCCCGCCGCCCCGCGCAGAACCTGGGCCGCGACGAACGCCGCGCCTGGATCGAGGCGCTGTTCGGCGATCACCTCCCTCGCACCCGCTCCGAACGCGACCGTGCGATCGAGGTGCTGGCGAGCGATGGCGGGGTGTGGCGGATGCTCCACCAGGTCCGCCACTCGATGGCCGAAACCAGCGCCACGATCGAACGCCTCGCCCGCGCCGCGCTCGAAGCCGAGCCGTTGCGCGCGGCCTGAGCGCATACCGAACCCCCGCCCCGTCCGGCCGCGTCAGACCCAGATCGACGCGGCCGGGCGCAGCAGCCTGAAAATCTGGCTTCGCTTTGTCCTAACCGTCAGGAATCCGCCCCGCCCTGTGGGTGATGCGGAACCAGCACGAGTTCGCCGTCTTCGACCCGCCAGCTCTTGAGCCGCGACAGGAAGTTCATCCCCAGCACGTTCATGCCGTCCATCCCGGGCACGATCACCGCGTCCATGTCGCGCGCGACGATGTTGCCGAAGGCGAACTCGTCGATCGTCGCCAGCCGCGCGGTCAGCGTGCCGCTGGCGGTGCGCAGCTGCACCGGCATCCGTCCGGGCGCGGGCCCGATCCCGCTGCGAACTGCAAAATCTTGCGACACCGCGGTCAGCGTGGCACCGGTATCGACGAGGAATCGCCGCGGCTCGCCGTTGACTTTCGCCCTGATCCAGTAGTGTCCGTCGGGCGCCAGCGGCACCCGCGTTTCGCTTCCTGCGACGCGTTGTGCGGGCAGGCCGACCTGGGGCAGCGCGAGATCGAGCGCGGGATTGGAAAGCCGCGCGACCTGAAGCACGGTCATCCCGATTACTGCGATAAGCGCCAGATTGCCGCCCATCCGCATGATCCGCCCGAAGCGCGGGGTGGCCCCGCCAATCAGCGATCCGGCAAGCGTCACGACGATCGCGATCACCGCTGCGGCCAGCAGCGGCGATTGCATCAGCCCCGCGGCCCACGAGAAAAGGTCATCGATCATTCTGCGCCAAGATCGTGCGGCATCCCGGCTTTCGCAAGCCTGACCGGGGGCGGCACAAGCCTGACCGGGGGCGGCGCACGCCTGACCGGGGGCGGCGCAAGCCTGACCGTGGGCGGCGCAAGCCTGACCGGAGAGAAGCAAAATTTGGTTGGAGGCGCGTTAACCAGATTGCTGCACCCCGCCTTGAGAGGGGCGGCGGCAAAAGCTTGCCATGTTCCGGCGCCCTCTTGCCGCGTTGATCGCCACTACTGCCGCCGCGGCGCTGCCGACAGCTGCGCATGCCGCAATCGCGCTGGGAGCGATGCCGCTGGCGCTGGCCGCCGCCGCATCGTTCGAACAGGGCCAGTGCGCCGCGTTCGCGCAGCCCGCTTCGGGCGAGGTGCGCGTTGCGCCCGCTTCATTGAGCAAGTCGGCAGCGATTCTGGGCGGTCAGGTCAGCCAGCTCGATCTGATGCGCCAGCAACAAGTTGCGATGACGGCGCCCGCCGTCGCTCTACCGGGGACGGGCATGATCCCGCGTTCCGGCGGTGAATGCGCGATGTTCGTGCGCCCGCAAACCGATTTCGCCGCGATGCGCCCCGGGCTGGGCACCCGCGCGCCGGGGGCCGATGATTTTCTCGCCAGCCGCCGCCTGGCGGTGCGCAAGACCGGGTTCGATGCGCAGTGGAATCGAGTCCGCCGCGGCACTATTTCAGCAGGACTGGCCGGGACAGGTGGGGGCCATCCCGGCCAGGCCACCATCGCCGCGGTCAACAGCTGGGCCAACGCCAAGATCCGCTATGTCGAGGATCGCCAGCTTTATGGCCAGGCCGACTACTGGGCCGACGCGAAAACCACGCTGCGTCGCCGCGCGGGCGATTGCGAGGACATCGCGATCGCCAAGATGGCGCTTCTCGCCGGGGCCGGGGTGCGCCGCGAGGACATGTTCCTGACCATCGCCCGCGACCTTGCCCGCAACGCCGATCACGCGCTGCTGGTGGTCAGGTCCGAGGGCCGGTTCTGGCTGCTCGACAACAACACCGACCGGATGCTCGATGCCAGCGAGGCCAACGACTACCGCCCGATCCTGAGCTATAGCGCCGGGGGCAAGTGGCTCCACGGGTATTGATCGACGATCAATCGTAGCCGCTGTGCTACTGCTGCGCCACCTCGCCGATTGCCGCTTTTGTCTAATACCCGAGGGATAGCGCCTGCTGCCCCTGCTCACCGATCCAGCGCGCGTTTACACCCCAGGTCGCGGCCAACTGCTCGGCGCGCAAAGCATGGCTCGGCATTCCGTCGGCCACGATCCGGCCTTGCTCGAGCACGATCGCCCGATCCGCGCCGTTCATCGCGCGGGCCAGGTCGTGGAGGACCAGAACGATCCCCACCCCCTCTGCCGCCAGCGCGCGAAACGTGCGCAGCAGCGCCGCCTGATGCGCCAGATCGAGCGCGGCGAGCGGTTCGTCGGCGAGAATCCAGCGCGGCTTTCCCGCCAGCACCCGCGCGAGCAGCGCCCGCGCCCGCTCGCCGCCCGAAAGCTGCGACACGCGGCGGTGGGCGAGCCGGACGAGGTCGGTCGCGGAGAGTGCTTGCTCGACCGTGGCACGGTCTTCGTCTGCCGAAGTGCGCCATGGCAGGCGTCCCAGCCCGGCCAGCGTTGCGACGTCGATATCCCAGGCAATTTCGGCGTTCTGGGGCAGGTAGCCGATCGCCTGTGCGCGGGAGCGAGCGGGCAAGGTGGCCAGCAAGCGGCCGTCTAGACTGACTGCACCGGTATCGGGGGCCAGTAGCCCGGCCATGACCGCGAGCAGCGTCGATTTGCCCGCACCGTTGGGTCCGCAGATTGCGGTGATCTCGCCGGGGCACAGGTCGACAGTTGCCTGTTCGAGGCGTCCCGCGACCGTCACCTCGGACAGGCTCAGCGTCATGCCAGCCCCCTTCTCATGCGGACAAGAAGCAGAAGGAAGAATGGCGCGCCCAGCAGTGACAGTCCGATTCCCAGGCGCAGTTCGCCCCCCGCCAACGGCATCACGCGGCACAGCATATCGGCAACCAGCACCAGCAAGGATCCTGCCAGTGCGCTCGGCACGATCAGGCGTGAGGGCCGCCGGTCGGTGAAGCGCCGCACCAGATGTGGCACCATCAGCCCGACAAAGCCGATAATCCCCGCCACCGCGACTCCCGCACCCACGGTCAGCCCCACGCCCAGGATCATCAGCGCCTGCACCCGGCGCGGCTCGACGCCGAGCGAACGTGCGGCGTCCTCGCCCAGGGTCAGCGCATCGAGATCGCGCCTTGCCCAGATGAGGACCGCCAACCCCACCAGCGTCGGCGGCGCGGCAATCCACACATCGGGCCAGCCGCGATCGGTCAGCGCGCCCATCAACCAGGTTATGATCTCGCTCAGCGCGAAGGGATTGGGGGCCAGGCTGATAGCCAGGCTGGTCAGCGCGCCCGCAAGGCTGGCGATCATCATGCCCGCGAGCGTGAACAGCGTTATTCCGGCGGTCCGCCCGGCAATCACCGCGAGCAGCGCCATCGCCGATCCTGCGCCGAATAGCGCCGCCAGCGGCAGTGCATAGGCCGCACTCGCCCCGGTGAGCAGCGCGAGCACCGCGCCGAGTGCTGCGCCCGGCGCGATCCCGAACAGGCCGGGATCGGCCAGCGGGTTGCGCAGATAGCCCTGCATCGCCGCGCCTGCTCCGCCCAGACCGGCACCGACCACCAGCGCGAGCACTCCGCGCGGCAGGCGCAGCTCGAACAGGATCGCAGGCGCGGCGGCCAGCGCGGGGTGCAACGGATCGATCCACACCCGCCCGGCGAGCAGCGAAAGCGGCAAGGCCAACGCGATGGCGGCGAGGAGGAGCAGGTTGGTGCGGGTCATGGCCGGTTCGCCAACACGCCACGAAAAGCGGCAAGCCGGACCATGGCGCGCGGGATGCTCGGCCCGCCGCAATAGAACAGATCCGGATCGAGCCGGGCGCGGGCGGTCCGGCGGAGCCCGGCGAGCACCGGATGGCGCAGCAGGCGGTCCTGCTCGGCGCGAGGATCGCCCGCGGTGAAGATCATGTGCGGCGGATCGGTCAGCATCGTCTCGAGCGGGAGGATTGCCCCCTGCCCCAGCCCGCGCACCGCCGCAGCAGAGCGAAACCCCGCGCGGGCCATCAGTCTGGCGATCAAAGTCTCGTCGCCAGCAACCAGCCCGCCGCCCTGCCACACGATCGCGCTGCGCGATGCCCAGCCCGGCGGCGGCAGGGCCGAGGCAAGGCTTCTTTCAATCGTGACGACCAGCCGCTCGCCTGCATCCGCTCGCTCCGCGAGCTTGGCCAGCCAGCGCACTTGGGCCTCGCTGGCCGCAATCGTCGGCGCGATCGGCAGCGCGGCAAAGCGGATGTTCAGGCGGCGCAGCGCGGCCTTTGTGGCGGGCGCGGTAAAACTGTCGCCGATTACCAGATCGGGGTCGAGCGCCGCGATCTCCTCGACCGTGCCGCCGGTAGCAGGAAAGCGCCGCGCCTGCGCCAGTGGCATCGAACTGCCGTGCGGATCGTGGCTGTAATGCGAGATCGCCAGCAACTGCCCCGGCGCGGTCACTTCGGCCAGGATCGCATCGGCGCAGGGGTTGAGGCTGACGATCGTGGGGTGCGTGGCGGGCGCGGCGGGGGTTTCCCGCGCGCACCCGCCGATTGTCAGCGCCGCCGCAGCGAGGATGACGCGTGCGATCAAAACTTCGCCCTGGCCCCCACGTAAGCGCTGCGGCCATAAGTGCCGTAGCCCGCGGCGGTCTGGTATTTGGCGTCGGTCAGGTTCTCGACGCGTGCGAACAATTCCAGATGCTCGCCCACCGGCAGTCTCGCGCGCACCGTCGCGAGGGCATAGCCATCGAGCGGTGTGAAGTGGCCGGCATCGTCGAAGCTGTCACCCACCAGCCGCACGTCGCCGCCGATGGCGAGGCCCGCCACAGGCGTCGTCCAGTCGGCCGAAACGGTCACCGCGTGGCGCGGACGGCGAGCCAGATCGAGCCCGGTCGCGCGGTTGCGGCTGCGGATATAGCTGTACGCGGCCTGCGCGGTGAAGCGATCGGACAGCCGCGCTCCCAGTTCCAGTTCGATTCCTTCGGCGCGGGCGCGGCGGATGTTATTGTATGTGCCGAACGGGCGGTTGGTGCAGATCCCGCCAATTACCCCGAAGCACGAAACAAAGTCGATCAGATCGCGGCTGTCGCGGCGGAACCCGGTCAGCGCGAGGTGCAGCGGCCCGTTACGGTCACCCTTTTCAATGCCGATATCGTAGGCGCGGCTGCGTTCGGGCGAGAGCGTGGTGTTGCCGAAATCGGAGAGCAGCTGGAACAGCGTCGGGGCCTTGAAGCCCTCGCCATAGCTTGCCCGCACCCGCCAGTCGCCGCCGACTTGCGCGGTGCCGTTCGCACCCAGCGTCACCTCGCTGCCGAAGCGGCTGTGATCGTCGATCCGCGCGCCCGCGGCGAGATTAAGGCCATCCGCGTGATAGCGCAGCAGCCCGTGCCCACTGCTCAGCGTGGCGTGGCCGGTACTGCCGAACGGGCTGGTTTCAAACCGCGTCCGCTCGCGATCCGCGCCCAGATCGAGGTCGAGGCCGGACGTCAGCGTGACCGAACCGGCCAGTTCGGCGCGTTCGCTTCGACCCTTGGTGGTGAAATAGCTGTCCGGACCGAACCCCGGATCGAACAGTTCGCGGCGGGTGTCGGACACCGCATAACCGCCATTCAAACTCAGCCCGTCGGTGGCATATTCAAACCCCGCGCGGCCCGACCACTCGCGCGTGTCCTGACGCTCGGGGGTGTCGGCAAAGTCGAAGGTCGGGGGCGGAAACCCATCGATGCCGAGCTTCGAATCGGCATAGCGCGAGTTTGCGACCAGCGAGAAGGTGTCCGAAAGTTCGGCGCGCACACGTCCTGTAACCTGCCATTGGCGATAGCCATCGGGCTCGGCTCCGCCCGCAGCCGACGAAATCCCGTCGCTATCGTGGTACGATGCGCTAAGCCCGCCCGAAAGCGCTCCGATGCTTCCGCCGCCGCTCAGCGTGGCATAGCGGCTCTCATTCGCGCCATATTCAGCCGAACCCTCGATGCCTTTAACGGCGCGGGTGCGGATTGCGAGCACCCCGCCGATCGCCTGGCTGCCCCACACCACCGAGTTCGAGCCGCGCAGCAGTTCCAGCTTGTCGATGCTGCCCGCCAGCAAGTTGCCAAAGTCGAACCCGCCGCCGGGCGAGGCGGCGTCGGCGACGCGGACGCCGTCGATCAACACCAGCAGCTGCTCTGCATCGGCACCGCGCACGCGGACCGCGGTAAACCCGCCGACCCCGCCGTTGCGGCTGATCGTCACCCCCGGCGCACGTTCGAGCACGCGGGTGATATCGGCACCCTGGATGTGGTCGATCTCGTCCTTGGCGATGACGCTGACCGGCTGGCCGGCCTGGTCGACCGGAACCGAAACGCCGGTCGCAACCACGGTGATCAGATCGTCGCGAATGGTATCGGCGATGACGATTTCTTCGGCGGCAGCATATGCAGGAACAGCCACGGCAAACGCGGCGATGGGTAGAATCAGGTACTTCATGGGCAAACCTCCGGCCTTGAACGAACGCCGTTCATGGCGGAGGATCGGGCGGAATTGCCCGGCCTCGCTGCATTCCGGTACACCCCGCCCGGCTGCGGAACGACCGTCACTGGCAGGTCTCCTGGCTCCCGGATCG
>JANMQW010000421.1:0-1785 GCA_031370725.1 Novosphingobium sp. | reverse complement strand
CATCAGGGGCGCAAACGGTAGCGCGGGTGCTTCGATAGGCTCAGCATGAGCTGATGTTGGATGAAAAACCTGAAGACCCACTCATCCTGAGCCTGTCGAAGGATACCCCGCCAACTTCCGCCCCAACCCTCAACTCAACCGATCGACATCCTCGTCGTGCATCGAACCGGGCACGATCATCAGCGGGCACGGCAACTGCCCCGGATGCGTTACCGCGAAGTGGCTGACCAACGGCCCGGGATTGCCGTCCGCCGCCGCGCCCAGCACCAGCGCCGAGACTTCGGGATGCTCGGTCAGGTAATCGCGAACCACTTTGACTGCCTCGCCCTCGCGCACCGACACCACCGGCATCGGCCCGCCTTCGCTGACCAGGCTGCCCGCCGCGGCGGTCACCAGAACTTCGGCGCGGCTGCGGGCCTCGTCTTCGATCGTCGCCTGAACCGCGGCGAACGCGCTGAAAGTCTGCTGCGGGACGATCGCGACGATGTGGACGATCCCCCCGGTGCGGACCGCTCGGCGCGAGGCAAAGCGCAGCGCAAGCCGCGATTCCTCGGTCTCGTCCATAATCACCAGATAGACGCGCTGCGACATCGTGAGCCCCTTCGGAGCGGATTATGCTGGAAACGTGCCATCAGGCAAGCGCAACGGGGAATGTTCCCCTTGACCGTGTCCGCCGCTGCGGCGAAATGAAGCGCCGCTGCGGCGCGATGCGTGCGCGGTTTATCCGGGGGACCCGCCAGATGCCGATCTCGATCAAGATGCCCGCGCTATCCCCCACGATGGAAGAGGGCACGCTGGCCAAGTGGCTGGTCAAGGTGGGCGACAAGGTCGCTTCGGGCGACATCATGGCCGAGATCGAAACCGACAAGGCGACGATGGAATTCGAGGCGGTGGATGAAGGCACCGTCACCGCGATATCGGTTGAGGAGGGCACAGAGGGGGTCAAGGTCGGCACGGTGATCCTCACTCTGGCGGAAGAAGGCGAGGATGCCAGTGCTGCGCCTGCTGCCAAGCCCGCTGCTGCTCCCAAAGCCGATCCGGCACCCGCGTCAGCGCCCGTCGCCGCCGCACCAGCACCTTCTGCCGCTCCGGCGCCAACTGTTGCTCCTGCATCGGGCGCCCGCGTAATCGCTTCCCCGCTGGCCAAGCGGATCGCCGCCGACAAGGGCATCGACCTTTCCACCATCAAGGGCTCCGGCCCCGGCGGACGGATCGTCAAGGCCGATGTCGATGGTGCGACGCCGGGTGCGGCTTCGGCCAAGCCCGCTGCGGCCCCGAGCGCTGCCACACCGTCGCCGGCGGCTGCCGCCCCGACACCCGCGCAGGCCGCGGCGATCCCCGATTTCGGCATCCCGTTCGAAGACCAGAAGCTGTCGTCGATGCGCAAGACCATTGCGCGGCGGCTCACCGAATCGAAGCAGACCGTGCCGCACATCTACCTGACCGTGGACGTCCGGCTCGATGCCCTGCTCAAGCTGCGCGGCGAAATGAATGCCGCGCTTGCCGCGCGCGGGATCAAGCTGTCGGTCAACGATCTGCTGATCAAGGCGCTGGGCAGCGCGCTGGTCCAGGTGCCCAAGTGCAACGTCGCGTTCGCGGGCGACACCATGCGCCAGTACGCCCGCGCCGACATCTCGGTGGCGGTAAGCATTCCCAGCGGACTGATCACCCCGATCATCACCGACGCCGGAAGCAAATCGGCCAGCGCGATCTCGACCGAGATGGCCGCGCTCGCCGCGAAGGCCAAGGACGGCAAGCTCCAGCCGCACGAATTCCAGGGCGGCA
>JANMQW010000415.1:0-5835 GCA_031370725.1 Novosphingobium sp. | reverse complement strand
GGTGTGGAAGGCGGCGTTCTCCCAACCGCGGCTCGGCGAATTCGATACCGAACTGATCGAGCACTGGTTCCATTCGATTTCGCAGGCCGCGGGGATCACGCTCCACATCGAGCTGCTGTATGGCCAGAACAACCACCACGTTTGCGAGGCGATCTACAAGGGTTTCGCCCGCGCGATGCGCCAGGCGGTAAGCATCGACGCACGCAAGGCAGATGCCGTTCCCAGTACCAAAGGCATGCTAGGTGGCTGAGACGGTTGCGCTCGTCGATTACGGCGCCGGCAACCTGCACTCGGTGGAAAACGCGTTGCGCGCCGCCGGGGCGGAGGAAGTCGCGGTGACCTCCGATCCAAACGTGATTCGTGCTGCAGACCGGATCGTCCTGCCGGGAGTCGGAGCATTCGCGGCCTGCGCCAAGGCATTGCGCGCGGTGCCGCAGCTGGTCGAGGCGATGACCGAGCGGGTCCATATCGGCGGCGCCCCGTTTCTCGGCATTTGTGTGGGCATGCAGTTGCTGGCGACGAGGGGCGTGGAGCACGGCTCGACTCCGGGGCTGGATTGGATCGCGGGCGAGGTCCTGCCGATCGCGCGCACCGATCCGGCAATCAAGATCCCCCACATGGGCTGGAACGATGTTGCACCCACCCCGCACCACGATGGCGCCGAACTGATCGAGCCGGGCGAGGCCTATTTCCTCCACTCGTATCATTTCGTCCCCGCCGAAGGCCGCACCATCGCCGCGCTGACCGACCACGGCGGGGGGATTGTCGCGGCGGTCGCGCGCGACAACCTGCTGGGGGTGCAGTTCCATCCGGAGAAGAGCCAGGCGTATGGGCTTGCGCTGCTGGCAAGGTTTCTGGAGTGGCGGCCATGATCGTCTTCCCCGCAATCGACCTCAAGGGCGGGCAGGTGGTGCGGCTGGCAGAAGGCGATATGGCGCGCGCAACGGTCTATGGCAACGATCCGGCGGCACAGGCGATGCTGTTTGCCGAGGCCGGCTCGCAATACCTCCACGTGGTCGATCTCGAAGGCTCGTTCGCCGGGCGCGCGGAGAACCGCGAGGCGGTCGAGGCGATCCTTGAATGCTTTCCCGGCCACGTCCAGCTCGGCGGCGGCATCCGTACGCGTGAGGCGGTCGAGGGTTGGTTTGCTCTGGGGGTCAGCCGGATCGTGATGGGCACCGCTGCGCTCAAGGACCCCGAGTTCGTCAAAGACATGGCCGCGGCGTTTCCCGGCGGGATTGTGGTGGCGGTCGATGCCAAGGACGGCATGGTCGCGACCGAGGGCTGGGCCGAAGTCAGCGACGTCGCAGTGGCCGACATGGCCCGACGGTTCGAGGACGCAGGCGTCGCCAGCCTGCTGTTCACCGACATCGGCCGCGATGGCATGCTCAAGGGCTGCAATATCGACGCCACGGTCGATCTCGCCCGCCGCACCAATCTCCCGGTGATCGCTAGCGGCGGGGTCAAGGGCCTCGACGACATCCGCATGCTCGCACTCCATGCCGGCGAGGGGATCGAAGGCGTGATCACCGGGCGCGCGCTCTACGATGGGCGGCTTGATCTAACCGCGGCGATTGCGATGGCTGAGCGGATATGAGCGCCGCGCTGGTGTTGCTCTTCATGGTCCTAGCATGGGAATCGCTCAAGTTGATTGTGAGTTTGCGGCAACAGGCATCTGTTTGGGCTGGTCAAAAATACGAGCGAGAGCGAAGCCCGAGAGCGTTCTGGATTTTGATCGGCATTCATTCACTGCTGCTACTTATTGTCGCACTCGAAGCAGCAACACTCCTGTTCGGCTGGCTGAAATGACCGTCCGCATCCGCGTCATCCCCTGCCTCGACGTGGCCGAAGGCCGCGTGGTCAAAGGCGTGAATTTCGTCGATTTGAAGGACGCTGGCGATCCGGTCGAGCAGGCGCGCGCTTATGACGCGGCGGGGGCGGACGAGCTGTGTTTCCTCGACATCACCGCCACGCACGAGAATCGCGGTACCTTTCTCGACGTCGTGCGGCGGACGGCGGAAGTGTGCTTCATGCCGCTGACCGTTGGCGGCGGGCTCCGCGCGGTCGAGGATGCGCGCGCGCTGCTGCTGGCGGGGGCGGACAAGGTTGCGGTCAACTCCGCCGCCGTTGCCCGGCCCGAACTGGTCGCCGATCTCGCCGACCGTTTCGGCAGCCAGTGCGTGGTCGCCTCGGTCGATGCCCGCAAGACCGGGGCAGGCTGGGAGATTTTCACCCACGGCGGGCGCAAGGCGACCGGGGTTGATGCGGTCGCCCATGCGATCCGCCTCGCCGAACTCGGCGCGGGCGAATTGCTCGTCACTTCGATGGATGGCGATGGCACCCAAGGCGGCTACGACCTTGCGCTGACCCGCGCGATTGCCGACGCGGTTCGCGTCCCGGTGATCGCCAGCGGCGGGGTCGGCACGCTCGATCATCTGGTGGCGGGGGTGACAGAAGGCCACGCCAGCGCGGTGCTGGCCGCCTCGATCTTCCACTTCGGCACATATTCCATCGCCGATGCCCACGCTGCGCTGCGGGCTGCCGGCCTTCCGGCCCGAGGGTAACAACGCCTTGCCGCGCGCGGCTAGAACCGTCGGATCAGCTTACAAAACCTGTCCCGCAACGGGTCAGGTTAACCACCGCCACTCGCCCAATCCGCGGTCATGCTTCATGCGGCACGCTGGTTGCATAAACCATGGTGAACGGGGACTTGGCGCGATGAACTTTCGCTTCGCAGGCTTGGCAATGTTGGCGGCGTTCAGCGCTTCGCCCGTCGCCGCTGCGGATTGGATCGCGATTCCCGAACCGAGCGACCCATGGCTGTTCGCGCTCGGCGTGGTCGGGCTGCTGGTCGGCCGCCGCGCCGCGCGCAAGAAGCCGCCGCCCGAATGATTTGAAGTTCCGTCCGCCGTTCGTCTCCTTGTCGGCAAGCGGAAAATCTGAGGGGCGTCTTCGCAGCGGAAGGCGCCCCTCTTCGTTTGACCTTGGCTAGCGCAAGGGTATGGCTGGTCCATGGCCGACCTTGCGTTCCTGACCCGCCTCGAAGCTACCCTGCGTGAGCGGCGCGGTGCCGATCCTGCAATCAGCTATGTCGCTCGCCTCCACGCCAAGGGCACCGCCGAAATCGCGCAGAAGCTGGGCGAGGAAGCGGTCGAGACCGTCATCGCCGCACTGGCCGAGGACGACGCGGCGTTGACCGGAGAAGCAGCGGATCTGTTGTTCCACCTGCTTGTCCTGCTCGACGCCCGGGGTTTGCGCTTCGCCGATGTCGTGGCCGAACTCGAACGCCGCGAAGGCCTCTCGGGGATCGCGGAAAAAGCCAGCCGGAGCGCCTGATGCCAATCGATGCGACTCTGCCTTACGATGACCAGAACATCTTCGCGAAGATCCTGCGCGGCGAGATTCCGTCGCATAAGGTCTATGAGGACGATCACGCGCTCGCCTTCCACGACATCGCTCCGCAGGCGCCCGTGCATATCCTGGTGATCCCCAAGGGTGCTTATGTCTGCTGGGACGACTTCAGCGCCAAGGCGAGCGACGAGGAAATTGGGGGATTCGTCCGCGCGGTAGGCCATGTCGCGCGCGAGCAGGGCCTGGTTGCGCCCGGCTATCGCCTGCTCGCCAACACCGGCGGCCACGGCCATCAGGAAGTGCCGCACCTCCACGTCCACCTGTTCGGCGGGCGGCAAATGGGCGCGATGTTGCCGAGGTAGGTTGTGGTTTTAAGCGGCTGCCCTGCGCACGGTGATATCGACCATTACCTCGCCCGAAATCGCTTCGAGCGCGGCCTGAACCTTGTCGCGATCCACCCCTTGCGGCAGTGTCACCCGGGCTTCGGCGCGGAACAGCGGTTCGCCAGACCACGCGCCGTGTTCGGTGCTGGTTGTCAGGCTATCGATATTGACCTCCAGTGCGGCAAGCACCGCAGTGACCTCGCGGACGATGCCGGGGTGGTCCTGACCGACCAGCTCGACGGTCAGCGTGTCGCCGGAGCTGAGCGTTTCCTGGTCGGCGGCGACCACCGAGACCCGCAGGCCGCTGGCATCGACTTTGCGCACCTCAGCCTCGAGCGAGGGGAGCGCGGCGGCGTCGAGTTCGACCAGCACCGAGCCGACGTACTTTCCGCCCAGCCGGCTAAGGTGGCTTTCGAGCCAGTTGCCACCCGCGCCATGGACCGCGTCTGCCAGTGCCTTGGTCAGGCCGGGACGATCGCTGCCGCTCACCACCAGGATCACGCGCGCGTTCATACTGGCAATCCCCATTTTCGCCCTAGCCAAGTCATCACGACATATCCGGCCATGCCCACTGCGATAAACGCCAGGATCGCCCACGGTATCGCGACGCCGCGACGCAGCAGCAGCGCAAGCGTGACGAAAGCGGGCAATGAAGCGGTGACATAAGCCGTCGACGACAGCGCCAGATCGGCGATCCGCGCCGCATCACCGGTATCGCGCCACAGCCAAAGCATCGTCAGCAAAGAGACCAGCGGGAGCGAGGCGACCAGCCCGCCCCACCCGGGGCTTCGCCGCGCGATCTCCGAGGCAGCGGCGATCAAAACACCCGAAACGAGCGCCTTGATCGCCAGTTGCAGCATCAGAGCTGCTCGAGCATGTGCTCTGCGCTGCTCACCTTGAAGTCGCCGGGGGCTTCGACGTTGAGCTGTTCGACCTTGCCGTCGTTGACTACCATCGAGAACCGCTGGCCGCGCTGGCCCATGCCATAGGGCGAAAAATCGGCGTCGAGGCCGAGCGCCTTGACGAATTCGGCATTGCCGTCGGCGAGCATCGTGATGTCATCCGATCCGCCCGCCTTGTTCCATGCACCCAGCACGAACGCGTCATTGACCGAGGTTCCGGCGATCTCGTCAATGCCCTTGGCCTTGAGGTCTGCGGCTTTGTCGACGAAGCCGGGCAAGTGCTTGACCGAACAAGTCGGGGTGAACGCGCCGGGTACCGAGAACAGCGCAACGCGGCGGCCCTTGAAGAAGTCAGCGGCCGAGACCGGCTGCGGGCCTTCGGCGGTAGCCTTGACCAGTTTCACGTCGGGAATGGAATCGCCTACCGCAATCGTCATGTCGGGGTCCTCGAGAAATGGAGCGTGTGGCGGCACAGGTAGGACCGGCGTGCCCTCGGTGCAACCGGTTCGGAAGGCGCGAAGGTTAATTCCGCTTCACCTTTGATGTTGAAAATCTGGTAAACGATTTGGCGGAGACTGATCGTGCGGACAGGGGTCGCTCCGGGGGGAGCAGGGGTCCGCCGGAGATGGGTCTCATGAAGAAAGCGTATCTTGCTGCGGCGGTGCTGGCTGCCACGAGCTTAGTCGGCACCATGCCGGCGCAGGCGCAATCGTGTTGGGGACCCGAAGCGGTCAACGCTGCCAAGCTGCGCAATCTCGACATCATGCTGATGGTCACCGCGCTGCGTTGCCAGATGGGGGCGGACAACTTCCAGCCCGAATATTACGACTTCTCCGCCGCACACCAGGCCGAGCTCAATCTCGCCAACGGGGTGCTGCGCGCCCAGTTCACCGGCGCAGGTATCACCGTCGCCAACCGCGCGCTCGACAGGATGAGCACGAGCATCGCCAACAGCTTTGGCATGGGCCATCCAGACCTTGGCTGCCACGAACTGCGCCAGATTACGCGCGACCTGGCCAATACCGGAATCAGCGGTGCGCTGCTCGATGCTGCCGATGCCATGGTCGGCGCGCCGATGATTCCGGGCGGATCGTGCGCGATGCGGGTGGCCACCGTTCGTCGTTGAGCGGCACGGAATTCGGGGCATATAAAGAATTCTTTATATTTGATTCCGCCGGGGGGAGCGGCTAAGGGCGGCG
>JANMQW010000414.1:0-1949 GCA_031370725.1 Novosphingobium sp. | reverse complement strand
GCATCGGCGGGGTCATGACCATGCTTGACGGCGCTAAAGACGGTAGCGGCGGCGGTGGTGGCGGCGCCAAGTCGGGCGGCGACTGGGGTGGCGGCGGATCGTCGGGCGGTTCTGGGGGCGGTGGCTCGCGCGGCGGCGGTGGCGGCTGGAACGAGAGCGGTGGCGGTTCGTCGGGCGGTTCGGGCGGCGGAAAAGGTGGATTCGCCGACGACCTCGACGACGATATTCCGTTTTGACTTAGAGAGTTAGCAGCGCTGATTGCCAAAACAGCGTTGTTCGCAGGATCGGGCGCTTCCTGGCAGAAGCATATGCCCCTTCCAAAAGGGCGATATGGCACCGCCCGATCCTGCGAGTTTTGTTTAGCGCACTTCGATCAAGATAAAAGCGCCGGCTACTATTTTTTCAACGCCGACAGCACCGCAAACGGCCCATTGCTCGCCGCGTCGCTCAACCCGGCTTCGTTCCGCACCCGCTCCGCATCCGGCCCGGTGGCGTACGGATCGATCGCCAGCGACAGCGTCTGGGCGATCTGTTCGCCAAGGTCGAATTGGGTGCCTTCGAACTCGATTTCATCACAGGCTTCGGCGTCGATCTCCAGCTCTTCGTCTGGCTTGTGCGGGGTGATCCCCTGGATGAAGCGCAAGGTCAGCGTCTCGCTCACCTTCACCGCGAACGGCTCGTTAGAAATCCCGCAAGCCTGAATCACCGCAGCCTCGACCCGCCCAGAAACCTGAACTGTTCCGCCCGCCGGCAACACAGTTACCTCGGCAGTCAGGCGCTCGACCGCCTCAATCCCGATCCTTCTTGCCAGCGCCGCGCGTTCGCCCGCATCGGCTTCCAGCCGCAGTGGTTCGGCAGGCAGATTGCGGATGTCGATCCGTCGTGAAAACTCGGAGGTCATGCCGACATCGACCCTTCGAGCAGGCGATTGAACGGCACCTCCTCGATTTGTGCCTCAAATCGCAGCAATTCCTCCGCCAACGGGGCGGGAGTCGCTCCCTCAGCCAACGTCACATTCCGCCCAACCGCGTCCGCCAGCGCTTCGCCACCTACTGGAAGCATACCCCGCAAAGCCCCGATCCGTCCGCCCAGCGTGGCCATCAGCTTGCCGATGCGCTTGCCGACCATCAGATCGCCCACGCCCGCCTGGCGCAGCTGCGAATCCATGTCCTCGATAAACAGCTCGGTCAGCGCAACCGAGCTTGCCCCGTCGCTCGCGCGTTCGATCCGCAGCAACACCACCGCCAGAACCAGCGTTATCATGTCGAACCGCCCCTCGACGGTGTCGGCCACGCCGAAATCGCGGTACCAGCGTTTGTCGCGCGCTTCGGTGACCACTGCGTGCCACAGCGCCAGCCGTGGGGGCATCGCAGGGGCAGAATGAAACAGGCGTTGGAGAAGGTTCATCGTCGATCCCGGGAAGGCGCGTTCAGCGCCGATTCAACCGCCATGCGGCCTTGTCGTTGGATGGACGAACCCCTAAGGGTCGCCCGCTGAACGATATAGGGCCGCGCTCGCCCCACGCCAAGCGGCGTGCCGAGCGGCCCAGCGGAGAATTCGATGCGCCTTTCCGGCCGGACCCTTAAGACCACTGCGTCGACGACTGCGATTCTCAGCGTTGTGCTCGCGCTCACCGCAGGCTGCGCCAGCATTAAGGATCATCGTGGCTATTATGCCGATTCGACGTTGATCGCGTCGGTCCAGCCGGGGGTGGATAACAAACTTTCGGTTGAAAAGACGCTGGGCCGCCCGACCTTCACCAGCGAGTTCGGCACGCCTTCGTGGTATTACGTTGCCACCAACACCGCGCAGGCGCCGTTCGGTCGCCCGCGGACCACCGAACAGTCGATCCTCAAGGTCAACTTCGACGCCGCGGGCAACGTCAGCGCCGTCGGGCTTACGGGCAAGGAAAAGGTCGTCAACCTAAGCCCCGATGGTGACAAGACCCC
>JANMQW010000404.1:0-1801 GCA_031370725.1 Novosphingobium sp. | reverse complement strand
GATGCCGCCGCGCCGACCAGCGCCGAGACGACGTTGACCTGCGCCTGGCGGCGAAAGTCCATGCCGCGCGACAGGATCGCATAGCCCAAGGCAAGGAACGGGTTGGTCAGGAAGATCAATGCCTGCCAGCGCAACATCGTCGCCACCATCGGCTGGCCATAGTAATCGGCGATTAGCGGCGCGGCGCTGAACTGGATCAGCGCCAGCGCGCCGTTGAGCACGATCAGCATACCGAACAGCTGACGCATCATCCGCGGGGTCACTTCGCGCTGTTGGATTAGCGCGTTGGCCAGACCATAGCCGTTCATCAGGGTAAGCAGGCTGAGCACCACCGCAGACATCGCATAAAGCCCATAGTCTGCGGGCGAAAGGATGCGAATAACCAGAAAGGTCGAGGCCCACGCGACCACTTGCCCGAATATCTGGGTACCCGATCGCCAGATCACCGCGCTGCGGACCTGATCGCGCAAGCCGGTGGGCACCGCCCGGATAACGGTCATGCGGCGCGTTCCGGCGGGCGTGATAGGGTCTTGAAAAAGCTGGCGAAGCTATGGGTGTTGCCGCGAGAATGGGCACGGCGGCGCCATTGGAGCATCGGTCGGGCCAGCGCCGGGAACACCTGCCAGGCGGCAAACGCAGCGGTCCACACCGGACCGCCCAGCTCGGTCGCGTTTGCATGAAGTTCGGCGAGACCGCGTCGGGCGTCGCCATCGATGATCCGGTCGATCGCATGTTCGAACGCCAGCGAGCGGCGGTTTTCGCCGATCAACCGCTCGAGCAGTCGCGCGTTCTGGATATGCTCGCGGCGTCCTGCGAGCTGCATCAGCGCCTTTTCATAGACCCGGATATTGCCCAGTAGCATCCGTTCGGCGCTGGCGGAGGCCGATCCGGGACGCACGCGGTATTCGCCCAGTACCTCGTCGATATAGCGCGCATGGCCGCCCAACAGCATCAGCCTGACCCACAGGTCGAGATCCTCGGCTTGGGCCATCGCGGTGTCGAACCCACCGGTCACCGCGAAGTCGCAACGGCGAAAGGTGGTGCCGATGTAGACGCCGAAGCTGCGGTCGAGCACGTCGGCGAGGGTACCGTGGAGCCCGTCGCCACTTCCCTGACGCCCGCTGAAGCAGCTTCGCTCGCGCGCCACCGCGCCAAAGATGCGGGCGTTGCAGGTGACCAGACGTGCATCCGGATCGGCATCAAGCACCGCCACCGTTCGCGCGAGGTATTTGGGGCGGAGCATGTCGTCGCCATCGAGCAGCGCAATATAGGGTGCGCTCGTTTCGGCGATCGCGCGGTTGCGCGCGGCCGATACCCCGTGGTTGGCGGTGGCGACGAAGCGGATCCGCGGGTCAGTCAAAAACGGCGCAAGCGCGGCGGCGACATCGTCGGGCGCGCCATCGTCGATCACCACGCATTCCCACTCGGCCAGGGTCTGAGCCTGCAGCGAAGCGAGCGCCTCGCCGAGCAGATGCGCGACTCCATACGCGGGTACGATCACCGCGACGCGCGGGAGATGAGAGGCATAGGCAGGCATTGCCGACGCGTTTACCATCCGCTGCGTAAAGATAGGCTTACCCGTCGCTTTTGTAGCGATTCCCTGCTTAAGACGGCTATCGAGGGTTGCCCAAGTTGGCATCACGACCGGTCCGGCAGCGGGGGAGTGATCCCAGGAACCGCGGAAATCCGATGGTTTGCGGGCCTATTGAAATAAAATTGCAATTTGATGTTGACCGAATCCCGACCCCTCCATATACGCCGGTCCACCGAAGGGGAGCAGGCGGTTTCGCCGGCCCTTCCA
>JANMQW010000401.1:0-2891 GCA_031370725.1 Novosphingobium sp. | reverse complement strand
GCGCGGCCTATGCCCGCGCCATCACGGGCCGACAAGCGGCGCGAATGTACCGCCGGGCACTGCCGCCGAAATGGGGCTCTCCGCGCCGCTCGCCGCGCTGGCGCTGACCCCGAAGATCCAGTCGTCGCCCCGCACCCCTTCCAGCCGCGCGCTCGTGGCGACAACGTCGGCAATCACCGGCTTGTCCTCCCACCCCGGCGCATCGGTGCGGCGGCGCCACACCGAATAGGTCGCCGCGCCTGGTACCGCGCTCCACTTGACGTCGGTGAAAGTCTGGACCGCCGCCTCGGCTGTGGCGGCGGGGGGCATCGGGGCAGCGGCCAGCGCGGCGAGGCCCGCGATATTGAGCCGGGTGACCTTGGCCAGATACGCAAAGTCCATGAATTCGATGGTGTCGCCATAGACATTACCGTTCTCGGTGCGCAGGTCCTGGTGCTGGTGATCGTAGTTCTCGACCGCGACTGAAAAGCGCACCGCGGGATAGCCCATTTCCTGGAACGGCAGGTGATCGCCGCCGCGCCCCATCCGTTCGGCGCGCCACACCTGGCGGACTTCGAGCGGCTGGCCGGTAAGGCCCGCAATGAAGCGCGACAGGCTGCGGCTCGGGCTGTCGTTCTCGCCGCCGAAGCGCCGCGCAGTGGCGCGCAATTTGTCGTCGGCGTCGGCGCGCGGACCTTCGGAGAACACGCGAACGTGGGTGTCGTCGACGAGGCCATCGGAACCGCGCGAGTTGCCGACGATATCGTTGTTGAGCACCGCCTTTACGATCCAGCCCTGTTTCTTCGCGTAGTCGGCAAGGAGCTTGCCGCCGAACAGCCCCTGTTCTTCGCCCGAGAGCACGGCATAGACGATCGTGGTGGGATGCGGGCGTCGCGACAGCACCCGCGCTGCCTCCAGCACCAGCGCCACGCCGCTGGCGTCGTCGTTGGCGCCAGGCGCATCCTTGACCGCGTCCATCACCTCGCTGACCCGGCTGTCGATGTGGCCCTGGACGATCACCACCTCATTGGGCCGCTCGGTCCCGCGCTGGATTGCGACGACATTGACGATCGGCACCGGTTGCGGGATGCGATCTCCGCTGGCCATATATTCGGGCAGCGCGATTTCCAGACAATCGCCGCAAGTCTTGGACGTCCGCCGCATTTCCGCCTCGGCCCACCGCCGCGCCGCGCCGATCCCGCGCTTTATGTCGGTTTGCGATGACAGCGTGTGGCGGGTGCCGAACGAGACCAGCTTGGCAACATCGGCGCGCAGGCGGGCTTCGGAGACCTCGGCGGTTTGGGCCATCGCTGGGGTTGTGATGAGGGCGAGCGGGATCAACAGGTTACGCATTGCGGTGTCGTTCAACACACGGGGTGCCTTGGCAAGCGTTGCGCGCATGCTTCGACAGGCTCGACATGAGCGGATTTTTTGCTTGATGACTATATCCCAGAACCCGCTCAGCCTGAGCCGGTCGAAGGCTGTGCACCACCCTCGCCTCAATACGACCGCGCGACCCAAATCCGCTCCACCGCGGGCTTGCCCGTAAACAGGCACGTTCCTGAAACCGGCGCGCTATCCAGCGGGGTGTTGCGAATCGTCAGTTTGAGCGCCTTGAGCTTGGCATCGACCGCCTCGAGTTCCGCACCTTCAGGCCGCGACCAGGCCATTTCGGCCCAACCCGGGAACTGCGCGTCTTCGGTGAAATAGGCGGCGAGATCGTCGAGCGTGCTCAGATCGCGGCGGATATTGGCGTCGCGTCGCGCGGTGGCCTCGGCGTGGAGGCTGCGCTGGATGTCCTCCAGTTCGGGCGAGGCACCAGCAATAAACGCGTCCTGCGCCTGGCCGACAAACGCGGGCTTGCCATCCTCACGCCACAGGCGATCGCGGCGCAGCACGCTGACTTGCCCGGCTTCGGCATCACGCCCACCGATCTCGAGCACCAGCGGCACGCCTTTCTTGACCCACCCCCAGCGTTTTTGGGTGGCCTTGCCCGGGCGCTTGTCGAGCAGCACGCGCACCGGTTCGCCCAGCGCGGACTGCGCCGCCAAAGCCTTGCGCAGCCTCTCGCAGTAATTGAGCAGCGCGCTATCGCCATCGTTGTCGCGCAGCATCGGCAGGATCACGATCTGCCATGGCGCAATCTGCGGTGGTACGCGCAGCCCGTCGTCGTCGCCGTGGGTCATGATCACCCCGCCGATCAGCCGGGTCGAAACCCCCCAGCTGGTGGTGTGACACAGCTGCTGGCTACCCTCGCGATCCTGATAACGTATGCCCGCAGCTTCGGCGAAAGTGGTGCCCAGATAGTGCGAGGTGCCCGCCTGAAGCGCCTTGCCATCCTGCATCATCGCCTCGATGCTGTATGTCGCATCGGCGCCGGGAAAGCGCTCGTTGGCAGGCTTTTCTCCCGCGAACACCGGCATCGCCAGCGGACCCTCCGCAAACGCACGGTACAGCTCCAGGATCTGGAGCGTCTCGGCCATCGCGTCGGCCTTGTCGGCATGCGCGGTATGGCCTTCCTGCCAAAGAAATTCGGTGGTGCGCAAAAACATCCGCGTGCGCATTTCCCAGCGCACCACGTTGGCCCACTGGTTAGTCAACAGCGGCAGATCGCGCCACGATTGCACCCATCGCGCCATCGCCGCGCCGATCACGGTTTCGGAGGTCGGGCGCACGACCAGCGGCTCTTCAAGCTTTGCCGCAGGATCGGGCATCAGCCCACCGTTCCCGTCCGCAATCAGGCGATGGTGGGTGACGACTGCCATTTCCTTGGCAAAGCCATCGACGTGCGCGGCTTCCTTTTCGAAAAACGACAGTGGAATGAACAGCGGGAAATAGCAGTTTTCCGCGCCAGTCGCCTTGATCTGCTCGTCGAGCAGTTTCTGCATCCGCTCCCAAATGCCATAGCCCCA
>JANMQW010000376.1:0-6327 GCA_031370725.1 Novosphingobium sp. | reverse complement strand
GCATCGGGCAGGAAATCGGGTCCGGCCCAGTACCACACCATATGCGCGATCGGGAAATAGACGATCGTCAGCCAGGCCACCACGAAGATGATCAGCGGGGTGAACTTGATGCGTTCGGCAAACGCCCCGACGATCAGCGCTGGCGTGATGCAGGCGAAGGTCATCTGGAAGATCACGAACGTGAATTCGGGAATGTAGACGTTGTTTGAGAACGTCGCGGCGTATGTGCCAGCCGTGACCCCCGCCAGACCAAGCTTGGAAAAGCCGCCGACGAACGGAGCCAGCGCGCTGTTACCGCCGCTGGTAAAGGCCATCGTATAGCCCCAGCAGACCCACACTAGCGAGGCGACCGAAACGATCATGAACACCTGCATCAGCACGCTGAGCATGTTCTTGGTGCGCACCAGTCCGCCATAAAACAGGGCGAGCGCAGGCACGCTCATCATCAGCACCAGCGCGGAGGAGATCAGCATCCATGAGGTGTCGCCCTTGTTGACCATAGTCGCCATCTGCTCGACGGTGGGTGCCTTGATCAGCGTCGTGGCGGCTGTGGCGGCGGCTTCGGTAACCGCCGGGCTTGGCGCTGCGGCAGGCACCGCGGTGGCTACCGCGGCCACGGTTTCTTGCGCGAAAGCGGCGGCGGAAACGAACAGGCTCGTCCCCGTCACGGCCAGCGCAGCGCCCAGCCTGCCTGGCGCTGATAATGTCTTACGGATCATGTCCGTCCCCCTGATGCTGGTCATAGTGCGGTATCCCCGGTCTCGCCGGTGCGGATGCGGGTGGCGGAGGCCAGGTCGAGGACGAACACCTTGCCGTCGCCGATTGCCTCGGTGCTGGCCACCTGCTGGATCGTCTCGACGATCCGCAGGGCGAGCTCGTCGCTGGCCGCGATCTCGATCTTCACCTTTGGCAGCATGTTGGTCGAATATTCGGCACCGCGGTAGATTTCGGTCTGGCCTTTTTGCCGCCCAAACCCCTTGACCTCGGACACCGTCATCCCGGCCACACCCAACGCACTGAGTGCTTCACGCACCTCGTCGAGCTTGAATGGCTTGATGATGGCGATAATGAATTTCATGCACGCCCCCGTTTGTGGCGCCGGACCCGTTACCGGCTTCGCAGATGCAGCAAGAGCCGTGCCAAACAGTTAAGCTAAGATTTACAGAGGGATGATTGCGCTGCTCTTGTGCAGCGCACAATCACGCTGCCCGTTTTTTGGGCAGCGATGCCTAAAGCGTCAGCGTCGCCCACACCGGCAGGTGATCGGAGCCGACCGCCGCCAACGTCGAACGATGGACCCCGCAAGCCGCGACGACGAGGTCGTGCGATACTACGATCCGATCTAGCGGGGCGACCGGGCGGCGCGCGGGAAAGCTGTCGCCCATCCGCACCATCGACCAGCCCTCGCCAAATTCGCGCAGGGCCCGACCGTTGCGCGACCAGTCGTTGAGATCGCCCATCAGCACCGTGGGCGAAGGCGTGCGGGTGGCGTGGCCGACCACGCTGCGGACCTGGTGATGCCGCCGCAGCCCCGAAATATCGAGGTGCATACCCACGATCCGCAACGGCTTGCCCGCGATCGCCAGGTCGGCGCACACCGCACCACGCGGCTCGAGCATCGGCAGGGGCACCGCGGAGCATTCGGTTACCTCGATACCCTGGCGGACGAGGATCGCGTTGCCGTGCCATCCGAGCGAATGCGGCCGAAGCCCCAACGCCACCGGGCGCCATGGGCTTTCGTCTAGCATCGCGCGCGGGATCACGCTGGGGCGCTCGCCAAACCTGCGGTCGCATTCCTGCAAGGCGATCACATCGGCATCAACCTCGCGCAGGATCGCCAGGATGCGCTCCGGATCGCGTTTGCGATCCAGACCTACCGCCTTGTGGATATTATAGCTGGCAACCGTGATCCGCATCCGCTGTCTCAAGCGGTTCGAGCGCTCAGGCGTTCCCGGCAATGAAGCGATCGGTCGGGCGCGTGGCCAGTCCGTCGATCGAGCGGGTCCGACCCTGGAGCTTCGCGACCCACTTTTCGGGATCCGACTGGCGATGGTATCTGACCAGCGTCTCGCGCTCCTTGTCGATCTGCATCAGCGGCACACCCCACCCGCATGAGGTCTGGACGGTGGCCACCGCGATGTCGAAAATCTGGCGGGTGCCGGGCAGCAGTTCGAAATGCGCGGACAGCTCAGCCCAGGCGGCATCCTGCGGCAATACCGCGCGGCCTATGCCGTAAATCCGCAGGATTAGTGCGGGTTGCTCGAAATTGCACATCATCACGGTGATCCGGCCCTGGTCGGTTTGGGCCGCGGAAAGATGCGCGTGGGTCTCGTTGCCCGATCCGCCCAGATCGAGATACGCAACCCGGTTCGCGCCGAGCACGCGAAAGCTGTCGAGCCCCTTGGGGCTGAGATTGATGCGGCCATCGGCGGCGGCAGTGGCGACGAAGAACACCGGCTGGCGCTCGATCATCGAAACGTGGTCGGCGGTGAGGTGGTCGGTAAACTCCATCAGAGGAACTCCCTCAAAGTTGCAATGAACCGGTCGAACTGATCGTGATGGAGCCAGTGCCCGGCGTTTTCGAATTCGATCACCTTGGCGGTGGTAAAATACTGAATGCGCCCATCGGTCTCGGGGTTCGAGGCCCAGCTGTCGGCACCATACAGCAACAGCGTCGGGCAGGCGATCGCCTCCCACACCGACATGAGCTCGTCGTAGCCGGTTTCGACCGGCCAGTTGTTGAGATGCGGGTCGAACTTCCAGCTGAAGGTGCCGTCCTCGTTGCGGTTGACCCCGTGGATCGTCAGGTGCCGCGCCTGATCCGCAGTGAGGTGGGTGTTCTCCTCGCGCATCCGCGCCAGCGCATCCTCGATCGTCGCATATTTGCGGGGCGAGCGGCCGGCCGAGGCGCGCTTCTTCTCGATCCATTCGCGCACCCGCTCGCGATACGGTTTTACCATCAGCCCGGCGAGCACCTTGGGCGAGGGACCGAGACCCTCGATCGCCACCAGTTTGCGGACCATTTCGGGATAGATCCCGGCATAGCGCAAGCACACCTGCCCACCCAACGAATGGGCAACAATCGTCACCGGGGCGAGATCGAGCTGGTGGACCAGTTGCGCGACATCGTAGACCATATCGCCGGCCGAATAGTTGCCGTCCGAAACCCACTCGCTGTCGCCATGACCGCGATGGTCGAGCGCGATCACGTGCCAGTCGTCGCACAGTGCCTGCGCGACCCAATCCCAGTTGTGCGCATGGTCGCGTCCGCCGTGGACCAGCAGCAGCGGCGGCTTTTCCGGGCTGCCCCAGTCGAGATAGTGCAGCCGCAGCCGCTGCGAGATGAAAGTGCGCGATACCGGGCCGAGCATGGTCATGGCGCGCGCCTATCGCACATTTCGCCGCACGTCACCGTTCCTTGGTCGCGCCGAACACCAGTTCGGGGTTGCGTTCCTGCTGGTAGCCGACATCCCACGCCGAACGCGCGAGGAACACCGGGTCGCCATCGCGGTCGCGCGCGAGGCTGGTCATGTTGAAATCGGCAAAGGCCTTGAGCGCGGTGTCGCTGCCCTTGAGCCAGCGCGCGGTGTCGAACGGCGCGGGTTCGAGCGCGGCGGCAACCTTGTATTCGGCTTCGAGCCGGCTGATCAGCACGTCGAGCTGGAGCTGGCCGACCACGCCGACGATCCACTGCGCGCCGATCTCGGGATAGAACACCTGGATCACGCCCTCTTCGCTCAGGTCGTCGAGCGCCTTGCGCAATTGCTTGGTCTTGGTCGGGTCCTTGAGCAGCACCCGCCGCAGGATTTCGGGCGCAAAGTTGGGTAGTCCGACAAAGCGCACATCGTTGCGCTCGCTCAGCGTATCGCCCACCCGCAGCGTACCGTGGTTGGGGATGCCGATGATGTCGCCGGCCTGCGCGGTATCGGCAATCTCGCGGTCCTGCGCGAAGAACAGGATCGGCGAATGGACCGCGATCGGCTTGCCCGAACCCGATGGGGTCAGCTTCATCCCGCGTTTGAAGGTGCCCGAAACCATCCGCATGAACGCGATCCGGTCGCGGTGCTGCGGGTCCATATTGGCCTGGACCTTGAACACAAACCCTGTGACTTCGCCGTTATCGGGCTGGATCGTGCCTTGATTGCTGGGCTGCGGTCGGGGCGACGGGGCGTAGCGGGCGAGCGCGTCGATCAGCTCGGCAATCCCGAAATTTTTGAGCGCCGAGCCGAAATACACCGGGGTCAGATCGCCGTTGCGATAGGCGACTTCGTCGAATTCGGGATAGCCGCCGCGGGCGAGTTCGACTTCATCGGCGAATTCGGGAGGGAGTGGGGCACTGTCGCGCTTGCCCAGGTATTCGCGGCTGTCGCCTTCGGGACGGGCGGTTGTGCCGCTGGCGAAATCGAGCACTCCTTCGAACAATCCGCCCAGCCCCACTGGCCAGCTCATCGGGACGACATCGAGCGCGAGCGCATCGGCCACCTCGTCCAAGGTCTCGAACGGCGAGCGGCCCTCGCGATCGACCTTGTTGACGAACGTGATGATCGGCACCGAGCGCATGCGGCAGACTTCGAACAACTTGCGCGTCTGCGGCTCGATACCCTTGGCCGCGTCGATCACCATGATCGCCGAATCGACCGCGGTGAGCGTGCGATAGGTATCCTCGGAAAAGTCTTCGTGTCCGGGGGTGTCGAGCAGGTTGAAGACGATGCCGTCCCGCTCGAAGGTCATCACGCTCGAGGTAACCGAAATCCCGCGCTGCTGCTCGATCTTCATCCAGTCGCTGCGCGCCCGCCGCGCCTGGCCGCGCGCCTTGACCTCACCCGCCAGATGGATCGCGCCGCCCTGGAGCAGCAGCTTCTCGGTCAGCGTGGTCTTGCCCGCATCGGGGTGCGAGATGATCGCAAAGGTGCGGCGATTGGATTGAGGGGGATGCGACATAGGGCGGCGCGCTTACCCGCCACAGGGCCGCACGTCTAGGCGAGGCCGTTGCGGATCAGGGCGTTGGCGATGTCGGCAACTTCGTTGAGCGGGCGCTCGCAGTCCTGCACCCCGAAGCGCAGGCCGAGGAAAACGTTCATCCCCATCAGCGCCCAGCCGTGGACTTCGTCAATCGGCCCGAACACCTCGCCACGCGCCTCGCCCTCGCGCAGGCGCTCGACGATACGCTGCGCGGTGCGTTCATAATGGCGGTGCCATTCGTCAGGCGCGACGAACTCGGCCTCGTCGATGATCCGGTAGATTTCCTTGTGCTCGCGCGCAAAGCCGAGGAACGCCCCCAGCGCCGCACCTTCGCGAGCGATCGCGTCGCCGGGTTCCGCCAGTACCGGGGCTACCCGATCGCGGACCTGATCCGACATGTCTCGGACCAGCGCGCGGAACAGCACGTCCTTCGATTCGAAGTAGGTATAGAAAGTGCCAAGGGCGACCCCGGCCCGCGCGGTTATCGAGACCACCGAGCTTTCATGGAAACCTCTTTCGCCGAACTCGGCAGCGGCGGCGTCGAGCAAGGCGCGCTGGGTCTTGCGCCCCCGCTCGGTGCGCGGCGATTTGTCGGCTGGGCCGACCGCCACTGTTGCCGGAACGACACTCCCCGCCATCGCACTACCCCTCGACTGCATTTCCAAGTTGAAACTCGGTTCAACTTTCAGCATAGCGTCTGACACGCGGCTGGCAACCCAGCTTCATAACACGCCAGGAAGAGGGAACCATCATGTCCAGCCGGATCACCATTGCGCGCGGATTGCTGCTCGGCAGCCTTGCATCCGCCACGTTCGCCAGCCCTTCGGCTTTTGCGCAAGACGCTGCCGATACGGTTGAGACCGCCGATGAGGGCAACGCTATCATCGTCACCGCTCGCCGTCGCGAAGAGACCCTGATCAGCGTGCCGATCGCGATCACCGCGATCGGCGGCGCCCAGCTCGAGCGGATGGGTGCGATCGACATCACCGACGTCGCCAACGTCGCCCCTAACGTGACGCTCGAAAACAGCCGCGCGACCAACTCGACGCTGAGCGCGTTCATCCGCGGCGTCGGCCAGCAGGATCCGGTCGCCGGGTTCGAGCAGGGCGTCGGCCTCTACCTCGACGACGTCTACCTCAACCGACCACAGGCCGCGGTGCTCGACATCTACGACGTCGAGCGCATTGAAATCCTGCGCGGGCCACAAGGCACGCTCTATGGCCGCAACACGATCGGCGGCGCGGTCAAATACGTGACCAAGCGTCTGCCAAACCGCGCGACCGTGTCGGCCCGCGCAACTTACGGCGAATACAACCAGGCCGACGGCGTGCTTAGCGCCAGCGCGCCAATCGGCGATGGCACGCT
>JANMQW010000283.1:0-3230 GCA_031370725.1 Novosphingobium sp. | reverse complement strand
GCAGAGGAAGTCCGCGCGCTTGGCCGACGCGCGCTGGCGGTGGCGGCCCACGTCGGCCGCTGGGCCGAGTGCGACGCGCTTATCGAACGCGCCTATGCCGAGTTCGGGAGGATCGACGTGCTGATCAACAATGCCGGTATGTCGCCCGCCTGCCCGAGCCACGAGATGAGCGAGGCGCTGTTCGATTCGGTGCTCAACCTCAATTTCAAGGGCCCTTTCCGCCTCGCCAGCCAGATCGGCAAACGCATGGCGGATGGAGGCGGCGGCGTTATAATCAATATCTCATCGACCGGCGCGCTGATGGCGCTGCCGGGCGTGGTGCCCTATGGTGCAGCCAAGGCTGCTCTCAATGCCATGACCGTTTCGCTGAGCCGCGAATATGCCCCCACGGTGCGGGTCAACACGATCAGCGCCGGGCCGTTCCTGACCGACATCGCCGAGGCGTGGGACCCGGCGCGGCGCGAAAAGCAGCCGGTCGCACTCGGGCGCCCCGGCCATCCGCCCGAAATCATAACCGCCGCGCTGATGCTGGCCAGCCCGGCCTCGTCCTACACCACCGGGGCATTGCTGCGGGTCGATGGCGGGCAGCAATGAGCATGCATCAAGTGTTCAGCGCAGCGGCACCGCAGGGTTAGGCTGCTTGAGCGCGGCCACGAGAATACCGTCTCGAAGCCCCAATCAGAACGACTTGGGCATATTCAGGGCGTGGGTGGCGACATGGCTGAGGATCAGGTTCGTGCTGATCGGCGCGACCTGGTACAGCCGGGTCTCGCGAAACTTGCGCTCGATGTCGTATTCCTCGGCAAAGCCGAACCCGCCGTGGGTCTGGATGCATTGGTCGGCGGCGTACCAGCTCGCCTCCGACGCGAGCATTTTGGCCATGTTGGCCTCGGTCCCGCACGGCTCGCCGGCATCGAACAGCGCCGCAGATTTATCGACCATCAACGCTGCGGCAGTCAACTGCACATAGCTTCGCGCGATCGGGAACTGGATCCCCTGGTTCTCGCCGATCGCCCGCCCGAAGACATGGCGCTCGCTGGCGTAAGCCGCAGCCTTGTCGATGAAGAACCGGCCATCGCCGATGCATTCGGCCGCGATCAGGATGCGCTCTGCGTTCATTCCCGCCAGGATGTAACGAAAGCCCTTGCCCTCCTCGCCGACCAGGTTGGCGACGGGAACGCGCAGATCGTCAAAGAACAGTTCGGTGGTGGCGTGGTTGAGCATCGTGCGGATCGGGCGGATGGTCAGACCGTTGCCGACCGCCTCGCGCATATCGACCAGCAGCACGCTCATCCCGTCGGACGATTTGGCACAGTCCTCACGCGGAGTGGTGCGCACCAGCAGCACCATCAGATCGGAATGCTCGGCGCGGCTGATCCAGATCTTCTGGCCCGAAACCACATAGTCGTCGCCATCACGCCGGGCGAAGGTGCGGATGCGGGTGGTGTCGGTACCGCTGGTCGGCTCGGTCACCCCGAACGCCTGAAGCCGCAGCTCGCCGCTCGCCACTGCGGGCAGGTATTGCGCCTTTTGCGCCGCGCTGCCGTGCTTGAGCAGCGTACCCATCACGTACATCTGGGCATGGCACGCTCCGCCGTTGCAGCCTGAACGGTGGATTTCCTCGAGGATCGCGGTCGCTGCGCCAAGCCCCAGGCCCGAGCCGCCATATTCCTCGGGGATCAGCACCGACAGGAACCCGGCCTCGGTCAGGGTGCGGACGAACTCGGTGGGATAGGCGCGGTCGCGATCCTTGGCCTGCCAATAGCTTCCGGGGAAGTCCGCGCACAGGCGGCGGACCGATTCGCGGATTTCGGGATATGTTTCGGCTTCGCTCATCCCACCCGCCTAACCGGCGAAGGCCTTGCGCGAAAGAGCCGCGATGGCAATCGGTCTTGCAATTAAGGCATAGTCCTTGCCCGGCGGCAGGCGATGATCGACATCCGGGGCGTGACTCTCGGGGCCGAGCAGGAAGCGGCGGCGAATTGACCCGCGATTGGAAAGGTTGGACCGATGAAACCCGTTCTGCTTGCTCCCCTCGTCCTGACTATGGCCGCGCTGGCCGCGGCGCTGGCTCCTGCATCTGCAGCCCCTGCGCCGGCGGGCGATCCCGTGGCGGGGGCCACGGCCTTTGGCCAATGCCGCATATGCCACACCACCGACGCTGCTGCTGCGGACGGGCTTGGACCCAACCTGGTCCAAGTGTTCGGCGCCAAGGCTGGGACGCGCCGGACCAGATACAGCTATTCGCCCGCACTCAAGAAATCGGGACTGGTCTGGAACGCGGCGACGCTCGACAAATTGCTGACCGATCCGGCCAAAACCGTCCCCGGCACCAGTATGATATTCGGCGGCCTTCCCCGCAAACCGATGCGCGACAACGTGATCGCCTATCTCAAGACGCTCAAATAGCACGCGCATATAGCTGTGGGGCTGGTCCTTCACCGGGACACGCAGCAGAATGATGGTGGAGGTGGATGCCCCGCTAGGATTCGAACCTAGATAAACAGAGTCAGAGTCTGTTGTCTTACCATTAGACGACAGGGCAATTCGGGGTGGGCGTCTAAGCGGGGGCCAGACCCAAGTCAAGCAAGGCTCCCCGCGCTTGGCCGCCTCCCTTGCCGCCCACCGGACAAGCCGCTAGGTTCGTGCCCAAGTTCCCAGTGCAGGCATTGCGCCGGGCGAAAAACAGATTCGGAACACCACACCATGGCGGAGATGAACCCGCCGCCGCGGGGCAGCGAGGCGCATCACGACCAACCGGCGTCAGATCCTGACGAGGCACCGCCGCACGGACGCTTCCGCCCTGCCTGGCAAGGTCGCCAAGCCTATGCCGCGATCGATCTTGGAACCAACAACTGCCGCCTGCTGATCGCGCGGCCATCGGGCGAAAACTTCACTGTCATCGATGCCTTCAGTCGCGTTGTCCGGCTGGGCGAGGGGCTGGCGACGAGTGGCGTACTCTCGCAGGAGGCGATGGACCGCGCGCTGGGGGCACTCCATGTCTGTGCCGACAAATTGCGCCGCCGCAACGTCCACCTCGCCCGCTCGGTTGCCACCGAGGCCTGCCGCCGCGCCAGCAACGGCGCTGCGTTCATTGCCCGGGTGCGCGAGGAAACCGGCATTTTTCTCGACGTGATCAGCGCGCAGGAGGAAGCCCGCCTCGCGGTGCTGGGCTGCCACATCCTGCTCGAACAGGGCGAAGGCCCGGCGATGATCTTCGATATCGGCGG
>JANMQW010000331.1:0-1797 GCA_031370725.1 Novosphingobium sp. | reverse complement strand
CCGCGGCGAGCAGTTCGTCTGACAAGCCGATATCGGCAAATTTCATGTAATAGTCCGAAATAGAGAATGGCGCGAAGGGCACTTGGCCGGGTCCGCACATTGATCCTGCTGCGGTGCAGCAAGGCACCGCCGCGCTAAGCCTAAAACGCGCCGAAAGTCAAGATGAGGGTTATTCCTCGATCGCCACAAGCTGACGCAGTCGGCTGAGCGAGCAACTCGCCCCGCTGCGCGAATGTATCATGTCGCGATTGACACACAACTGCCCGTCGCTGTTTCGCTCGAGGTAGAAACCCGAATAAAAGTCTCGCGCGCGGCATGCCTTCTCCAGGCTCGCCCCGATCATCCGCTGGTCGCGCATAAACAGCATCAGGCGGTCGTCCCCGCCAATCTGGACCCCAGCGATCGCAGCGACCGGCACGCACTTACCCACCTTGCGCTCGCGAAACCGCGTTGCGAGCGGAGCCTGCGGCAAATCGGCGAGCATCTCGCGGGTGGGGCCCAGCGGTGTGATACGGATAATGAAGCCCTGCTCGATGCGCACTTGCCCGGCGTTTTGCGGGCGAAACGCATCGGCAATATCGCGCCAAACTGCGCGGCCCTCAGGGGGTGCAGCGATAGCCCCGGGCAGCGGCAGCGCGCCATACGACCATTCGATCGTCCACCCCGCCCCGCTTTGCTCTGCCGACACGGGTTCACCGACCGATTCGCTCGATTGCGCAGCCTGCGGAGCCGCGACGGCGAGGATCAGCGGGGCAAGAAAGGCCATCAGCGATGACATGGACGGGTGCGCTCGGCTCCGGCTGGGCGCGCCCGGCGGGCGCATTGCGGCAAGATTGCGGCGCAGACTTAGCCGCCGCGGTTGAATGTCCGCTTAACCCAATTCCCGCAAGGGCCTAGCGCGCCATTCCCGAAGGGGTCTAGCGCAGGTGGGCGACAGCGTGGCATGGGCGGCTCGATGAACGACCCAGCACCATTTCTCGACGCGGCACACGCCCTGCTCGGCGATCGCGGACTGACGCGCGATCCCGATCTGATCGAGCCGTGGCTGACCGACTGGCGCGGGCGCTTCACTGGGTGCGCGCTGGCGCTGGCCTTACCTGCATCAACCGCCGAGGTCGCCGCATTGGTCGCGCTGTGCGCCGAGCACGGCGTTTCCATCGTTCCGCAGGGCGGTAACAGCGGGATGTCGGGCGGTGCCACGCCCGACTCCAGCGGTGCGCAACTGCTTCTCTCGCTGCGGCGGATGAACGCGATCCGCACTTTCGACATCGCTGGGCGCCAGGTCGTCGCCGAGGCCGGGGTAATCCTCGAAAACCTCCACCACATCGCCGAGGCCGAAGGTCTGCGCTTCCCGTTGTCGTTGGGGGGCAAAGGTTCGGCCACGGTCGGCGGGCTGGTTTCGACCAACGCCGGCGGCACCCAGGTACTACGCCACGGATCGATGCGCGCGCTGGTGCTAGGGATCGAGGGTGTGCTGCCCGATGGGCAAGTGTTCGACCAGTTGACCCCGCTCAAGAAAGACAATCGCGGATTTGATCTCAAGCAGTTGCTGATCGGCTCCGAAGGCACGCTGGGGATCGTCACCGCGGCCACCCTGCGGCTGGTCCCCGCGATCGCCGAACGCGCGGTGGTCTGGGCTGGGCTCGGTTCGATCGGTCAGGCGCGCGAGCTCTTGCTTCATTGCCAGGCGAGCGAGGGCGAGTCGCTCGAGGGTTTCGAAGTCATGCCCGGCCATTGCCTCGAATCGGTGATCCGCTTCCTCCCCGGCGCGCGCGAGCCGCTGGGTGGCACACACGC
>JANMQW010000281.1:0-9365 GCA_031370725.1 Novosphingobium sp. | reverse complement strand
ACCAACTGCTGTCCCTTGAGCAGGCGATCCGCTTGGGTGATCCGCCCGCTCATCGGCGCTCTGACATCGGTGCGGGCGAGATTAAGCTGCGCGGCGCGGCGCTGGGCCTGCGCCGCCGCGATCGCGGGCAACACGCCCGGGACCTGGGACCCGGTCGCGAGCCTGGCACGCGCCTCAGCGCCTTTGGCTTCGGCGAGACTAAGCTCCGCGCGCGCCTCGGCGACCTGGTGCTGCGCAGCATCGTAGGCCGCCTTGGTGGTGAAACCGCGGGTCCACAACGCGCGCTGGCGCTCGAACGTCGCCTGGGCAAAACCGATATCTTCGCGCGCTGCAGAGACGTCGGCGCCCGACAGCGCAGACGAGTTCTTGAGCGCGGTGGCATTAGCCTGCGCAGAAGCGATGGCCGCGTCGGCCTGGGCGATCTGGATCAGGTAAGGCTCGGAATCGACCGTGAACAGCAGGTCCCCAGCTTTGACCTGCTGCCCTTCGCGCGCCGCCACCGAGACGATCTGCCCACCGACTTCGGCACTGACCGCAACCTTGTCCTGCTGGACATAGGCGTTGTCGGTGGAAACCTTGCCCTGGAGGCTCTGCCAATAGAACAGCCCTCCGCCGATCACGAGTAACGGCACGAATGCCATCAGCGCGATCCGCCGCAGGCGGTTGGGCGCTTTGGCGACGTGGGTGTCCTGGGTCTGCGGGGATTTCGCCACGGCGGGTTCGGCGGACAGCGGACTGTCCGTCGGGGTCGCGGTCTCGACATCGATCTGGGGGTCGCGTTCAGCCATGGGAAACCAGCGCCTCAACCGTGCGGTGCGACAGATTGTCGCGAATTCTATCAAGCAAATTGCGCAATTGATCGCGCTCGTCCTGATCGATCCCGGTCAGGGCATCCTCGATCAGCGCATCTGCCAGCGGCCGCAACTCGGCGAGCAGATCGTGTGCCCGCGGGGCCAGAAACAGCCGCCAAGACCGGCGATCCGCCGGATCGGCGCGACGTTCGACCAATCCTGCTTCCTGAAGCCGATCAACCATTCGGCACACCGTAATCGGCTCGACATCGAGCAGCTCGGCCAGCCCGCCTTGATTGATCCCTTCGTGGCGCAACAGCGTAGTCAGCACCTGCCACTGCGCCCGCGTTACCCCGATGTCGCGCGCGCGCACATCGAAAGCGCGCCTGAGCAAACGCGACGTGTCCGCCAGCATCGATCCCACATTTTCCATAATTGTGCACTTAATAACGACGCTTATGATTGTCAAGAGTTAGCGTTTCGTGTTGCAATGCACAACGAGACTTGAGCCTGCCGGTCCCCGCCCCTCCGCCTCAGATCACCCCCGCCGCTTAGAGAAGCTCCAAACGCTGTGCGGCGAGGTCGAGCAGCTCGCCATAATCCTGTGCGTTGTGCTTACCGACGCGAGACGGCGCCGGGCTGCGCACCCCCGAGGGCGTTGTCGAAAGCAGGGGAAACGCGCCCTGCATCTTGAGCCTGCCGAAGCGTTCGGTCTCCACCTCGATAATCGCGTCGCGGGCTTGTCGCCGATCGAGACCCCCATCCGGCTCGGCGGACGGTCAGGCTCACCGACGATCAGCTTGTCGGCGGTGGCCACCAAAATCGCTTCGTTCTGCAAGCCGTCGCGCGGACCGACTTCGACGATCTCGACAGATTTTCTCAACAAATTGGTTCAGACCATCTGATCAGCCATGCACCAACTGCCGGTCGATTGGCGCGGCTGTACGCTTCGATCCGTTCGATGGGGAAGCGTTTCTCGAAGGCGACCGCGCGTTTTACGCGATCAACTTCCGGCTGCTTTTACTCAGCCAGCAAGTTGAAGGGTGAAATTGGCTCTAATCGGCGAAGTCGTGCATTGCCTCGCGGATTGCGGCCAGGGCCTGCGCCTTGAGTTGGTGGACGCGGGGAACCGAGACCTCGAGGACTTGAGCGATTTCCGCCAGGTTCAGCTCTTCGAGAAAGTAGAGCTGGACGACCAGTTGCAGGCGATCGGGCAGTGCGGCAATCGCTGCGATCAGCTGTTCGCGCACTTGCGCCGCGGCAAGCGCGCCGAACACGTCGCTGCCATCGTCGAGGAAGGCCGAGTCGTGCTCTGAATAAACCTCGTCGAGCGGTTCGAAGCGGACTTCGATGCAATCGCTTTGGAGTTGGCCGAGTTCGGCGAGCGAAAGCTGCATCGCCGCGGCCAGTTCCGTCGCCACCGGCTCGCGCCCCAGTTGGCCGCGCAGCGCCAGGGTATGGCGTGCGAGCAGCTTGCGACGTTCGACCGCATGGCGCGAGGCGGGCACAGTGCGGCGGATCAGATCGATCATTGCCCCGCGCACGCGCAGCTTGGCATAGGCGGCGAATCCGTCCTCGCCCGGCCCGGCGTGGCGCTGTGCGGCCTCGGTCAGTGCGACCACCCCGGTCTGGAACAGGTCTTCGACCTCAAGTCCTGCACAACCGCCACCGTGGACTTGCCAGGCGAGCCGCTTGACCATCGGCAGGAAGCGCGAAATGCGCTCGCCGCAGTCGCCGGTGTAAGCGGATGCGGTGGCGCTAAAGGTGTGGCGATGCATCATGCCGCGAGTGCTCCAAAGCTGGCTGGTTCCACGAATGGCGAGGAGGAATCGATGAGCGCCAGCGGCGCTTCGCGGCCGATCACCGCGACAACCTCGATCGGTTGCGCGGCGGGCAGTTCGGAAATCGAAATGACCAGACAATCGGGCGCGCGCAGCCGCAGCAGCGCAGCGAGCGCGCGGCGGGCTTGCGGCTGGACCACCAAGGCTGGCGGCGAAGCGCCCGCGCCGCGTTCGGCGGCAATGCCCGCGATCCGCTCACCGATCCCGCGCGCCAGATCGGGTTCGATCACCGGTTGCCCCGTAACCGGATCGTGGAGGCCCTGAACAATCGCGGTCTCCAGCGTGGAATCGAGCGTGATGACCGCCAACCGGGCATCGGGGGCGCAGATCCGGCCGACGATCAGCCCGCCCAGATCGCAACGAACCAGATCGATCAGGCGCTCGTGCTCGGCGGTCTGCTGCACCGCCTGGCTCAGGCTGGAAAGGATCGGCAGCGGGTGCGCGATCGGGATGCCGTCGTCGAGCAGGGCGCGCAGCAGGCGGGTCAGCGCGGCCAGGTTGAGCGGTTGGGGATAGATCGTCTCGACCAGCCCGGTGGCATGCTGCTTGACCGCATCGAGCAGGTCGCGGACCTCGTCTGGCCCGAGCAGGGCCTGGGGCCGCGCGCTCAGCAGCTGGTTGAGGTGGGTAGCGATCACCGTGCTTGCGTCGACCGCGAGGAACCCAGCCGCGACCGCGGTATCGCGGTGCGCCGGATCGATCCACAGCGCGGGGCAGCCGAAGCTGGGGTCACGGGTGGCCTCGCCGTCAAGGGTGTGGTGGGTGACGGCCTCGCCGGTGTCGATCGCCAGCAGCCGGTCGGGACGGATCGCCGCGCCGCCCAGCGGCACCCCGCCCAGCAGGATGCGATAGTCATAAGGCGGCAGTTCGAACGCATCGCGCACGCGGAATTGCGGGACGACGAAGCCGAACGCCTGGCTCAGCTGCTTGCGCACCCCGGTGATCCGCGAGACCAGCGGTGCGCCGCGTTTGTCGCTGACCAGGTGGACCAAGCCATAGCCCAGCTCGATCGTGACGAGGGTGTGGTCGGAAACGTCGTCGAGCGTGATGTGCGCGGGATCGGGCGCGGCGGGTGCCTCGGCCACAGGCGCAGGCCGCCCGGCGCGCTGGCGCAGGGTGTTCCACATCCACCCGGCCAGCGCGGCGCCGGGCAGGAAGATCGTTTGCGGCATCGCCGGGATCATCCCGATCGCGCCCAGGATCACCGCGACCGGCAGCCAGGTTCCCGGCTTGGCCAGCTGCCCGCCAATCTGTCCGGCAAGGTCGCGGGTGTCGGCCACCCGGGTGACGATCACCGCCGCAGCGATCGAGAGCAGCAGCGAGGGGACCTGCGCGACCAGCGCATCGCCCACCGCCAGTGCCACGTACTTCTGCGCGGCGTCGCCTGCGGTCAGGCCGTGGCTGATCATCCCCAGGCAGAACCCGGCAATGATGTTGACCCCCAGGATCAGCAACGCGGCGAGCGCATCGCCCTTCACGAACTTGGAAGCGCCGTCCATCGAGCCGTAGAAATCGGCCTCGGTCGACACTTCTCGGCGGCGCGCCTTGGCTTCGTCGGCGGTGAGCAATCCGGCGGCTAGGTCAGCGTCGATCGCCATCTGTTTGCCGGGCAAGGCATCGAGGGTGAACCGCGCCGAGACCTCGGAGACCCGCCCCGCGCCCTTGGTCACCACCATCAGATTGATGATCATCAGGATCGCGAAGACGAACAACCCGACTACGAAGTTGCCGCCGATCAGGAATGCGCCGAACGCCTCGATGACGTGGCCGGCCGCGGCACCGCCCTCGTGGCCGTGGACCAGCACGACGCGGGTCGAGGCAACGTTGAGCGCCAGACGGAACAGCGTCGCGAACAGCAGGACCGAGGGGAACGAACTGAAATCGAGCGGCTTTTCAGCGTTCATCGCGGCCATCAGAATCGCCACCGACAGCGCGATGTTGAGAACGAACGAGACGTCGAGGACGAACGCCGGGACCGGCACGATCATCAGCACGATAAGCGCGAGGATTCCCCCAGGCAGCGCCAGCGTCGCGGGGCTGAAACGCATTAGCCCGTTCACAGGCCGAACGCCGCAAGCTTGCCATAGGCGCTGCGCACCCCCGCAGGGGACGCGGCTGTGCTGGTTCCGAAGGTGGCGCGCAAGGTTTCGGCCATCGACAGCCGGGGCGCGGCGGGAGCCTGTGCGGCCGCATGAAATTCATGCGCCAGCGGGCCGCCGGTGAGGGTCTGTGGCGGCGGCGGGGTATAGGAATTCGCGAACGAAGGCGTAAAAGTTCCGCCCTCCATCGCCGAAGCAACCTTACCGCGGATCAGGTCCATGACCCCGCCCAGCGAGCGGGGAGCGCCGCCGTCAAAGAAGATGGTTTTGTTTGCCGCTGCCGCCTTGGGCATGAGCCCCGCTGCCGACTGTGCCGGATCGCCGGACAAAGCACTTAGAAAATTGCGCGCACCCTCTGCTCCCAGAAAATGCGCGAGGTAGAGTTCAGCCGAATCGGGGTTGCGCCCCAGCGCAGTCTGCAATTCGGCGCGGTTGTCATTGGCCAGTTCGGCCGCCATTAGCGCCGAGGCCGTGGGATCGAAGCGCAGCGCCATGATCTGCGCGCGCAGGCTCGGATCGCTCACCCGCCCGCCATCGATCGCGGCTTCGGCCCAGCCCAGCCCGTGCGCTGCGCCGTGGCGATCGAGCGTCGCCAGCCATGTCCCGCCGGTGAACTGATAAAGTCCCGCTGCGCTGGATGTCGGCGCGCGGGCAGCGGGATCGAGGCTGGATTCGATCTTGGCCTGGGCAAGCAGGAAGTCGAAATCGACCCCGGTGGTTTCGGCCGCGCGGACGATCGCCGCGCGGACTTGCGCGGTCTGTTCGCCGACGCTTGCGAGAGATGGGACCTGGCTCAAGCGCTTTCCTTCCCGCGACGGTTCGCTGGAAGGGTTTCAGCAAAGGTCGTGCCAAACCGCCAAAACGGGGCTGACGGCTGGCGTCAGAAGCGCGCTCCGGCATAGGCATAGGCGGACGGTGAACGCGATCCGGCGCGGTAGAGAGCGGGTCCGCCAGCCAACGCATCGAGCCGCGCGGCGACGTTCGCCGCGACCAGATTGCGCACCTGGCGGTTGATTTCGTTCAACTTTTGCGCGGTTTCGATCAGCGCAACGCATTCCTCGTCGAGCGCGGAGCCAGGGTTCTGGTCGATCGCATCGCACAGCGCGCGCTTGTCGGCGGCAGCAGCCAGAACCGCATCGAGGTCGAGTCCGGCAAGCGCCTGCCGTTCGGCTTCTAGCACGGCATTCATCTGCCGCAGCGCGCCGCGCAGGCGGTGTCCTGAGCCAACGTCGCTCACTGACCGCTCCTCAACAGGAGCCCGGCGGCGATCATCGCGTCGGCAACACGCGCCGGAACCAGGGGATATTTGCCGATTTCGATGGCATGGCGGATATCGGCGACCCTTTCGGTATCCACCGGCGGCGGACCGACATCGAGCGGCTCGCTCGACTTGATCGGACCGACGCTGCGGGCGATGCCGTTTGAGGGCTTCGTCTGGCTGGCCGAGGCGCGGATTGCCCGTGGATCGATCGGGCCAACTGCGCGAGCCAACCCAACTCTGCAAGAACCTGTTTCAATCGGCATGACGCCGCTCCTTGAATTTCTGTCACGGGCAAGAACGGCGCCTTTTCAGCGCGATTAAGGGTGGACGGCAAAATTTTGCCGGGTCATGGCAATTCGATGCCGACCAGCCCGGGGCGGATGACCCGGGCGCGCAACGGCTGGCCGCCCGTGGCAAGTGTGCGAACCTTGATCCACCCCCCCACCGGTCCAGCCTCCATCGCCTCGCCCGGCTGGGAGACAGCGAACCCGTCGCCGCCGAGCGAAATCGTCACCGCATCACCGCGCATCACCACGGGGGCCGCGGCGTGAGTGGCGGGATTGGTCTTGAGCGCCACATACAGTCGCCAGCCCGCAGTCGGGCACTGGACCAGCACCGCATCCTGACGCACGCCGTACCTGCCCAGCGTCAGCGGCGAGGCGCAGGCGGCAAACCGCAGGCGCCGATCGACCGGCATCGCTGCTCCGCCCGGTGCGCCAAGCGGGACACCGGTGAAGTTGGCCACCGCGTGGTCGATCGCGGCAGGATCGGTAAGCGCTTGGGCCAGCGCCGGGGTGGCGATCAGGCTCAGGAGGGGAAGCAAACGTCTCATGGCTGAGATCTCCGGTCTAATTGAGGGGACTGGTCGTAAGCGAGGATCGCTTCGAGCGGCGGACCCGGCTCACGGTCGATCACCACCCTCGCCTCGGGCGCTGCACTCTGTGCCAAACGCAAGGCGTCGGCTTCGTCGCCCGAATACGCGTGGACGTGCAGGGTCAGCCGCATCCGCGCGTCGCTCGGCTGGGCGGAAAGCCATTGCGCCAGCGTCGGCCCGCTGGGAGAGGGACGCCACACTGCGACCGGCTCCGCCATTGCGGCCATGTCCGAAGGATCCGGCGGATCGTCCCGTGCCTGCGAGACCGCCGAAGCGGTGACCATGAACAGGATCAGCGACAGATCGGCGAGCACGGTCTGCCAGCCGCTGCCGGCGCGCGCGATCATGCCGCCTCCAGCCCGGCGGAGGCCAACTTGGGCGAGCGCGGCAGGGTTGCCTCGATTTGGGCGGCCAGCCATTCGGTCAATTCCTGGCGGCCCGCTTCCTCGGCTTCGGCAGTGCGCTCGACCACGCGGGCGAGCGGGGCCAGGATCAGGTTGGCGAGGAGCAAACCGTATAGTGTGGTGACGACGGCCATCGAAATCGCGCCGGTCATCGCCCCTTTGCCAATGCCGTCGGCGGGCAGCTGGCTGAGCGAGATCAGCGTGCCGACCAGCCCGAACACCGGGGCGAGCTCGGCTGCCTGTGTCAAAAACCGCACCGCGCGGTTGCTCGAGGCAAGGCGGCGGTTGCGGTGGGTTTCGTGCGAGTCGAGCAGTGCGCTCACCGAGCGCCGCTCGAACATCGCATCGGTCGCTTCGTCGAACTCGGCATCGCCGAAGTGGCGGGGCTCGGCGCGGAGCAGCCCGTCCTTGACGATCCCCTGAACCTGCACCGCGAGGCCGGCGCGAGCGCGATCGAGATCGAAGCCGGGCTGCCACAGGTGCGCGACCGAGCGGAGCGCGGCGGTGCCGTCGCGCCAGCCACAGCGCAGCACCGCGGCGAGCGCGGTGCCGCCAAAAACGATCGCCGCCGAGGGCGCGTCGGCCATTGCCATCCAGTTCATCGCGCAAGTTCCTTTCGTTTGAACCCAAGAACGGCGGCGCGGCGGGCAATTCAGCCGACGGCAGCACTTTGCCGGAAGGCGGCAGGTCTTCGCCGTCGCACGTAGCTGAAGCGCCCCGAAACCCCGGATTTGCCCAACTGGCACGGCGCTTGCTCTGACAAGCCCACGGTCCACCAGGCCGACGATCCACGGAGTTTTCCGATGAGCGAGTTTGCAGGACTGTTCGGCATCCACGGTGCGGCGCTCGAGCTGCGCTCGCAGCGCATGGGGCTGCTGACCTCGAACATCGCGAACGCTGCTACTCCCGGCTACAAGGCTCGCGACATCGACTTCGCCGCCGCACTCAAGGCGCGCAGCGAGGGGATGAGTGGCGATCGGGCGGTGAGCGGCGCAACCCGCTATCGCGTGCCGGTGATGCCCAGCCTCGATGGCAACACCGTCGAGATGGCAACCGAGCAGACCGCCTTCGCTGAAAACGCTGTGGCATATTCGGCGACGCTTTCGTTCATCCGCGGCCGGGTCGATACGATCACCCGCGCCTTGAAGGGCGATTGAGCGTGCCCAATGCGCTCTCTCTATTCGACGTCGCCCAGCGCGCGATGAGCGCGCAGCTCGTGCGGATGAACGCCGCATCGTCCAACCTGGCCAACGCCGGGACTGTCTCGGGTAGCGAGGCCGAGGCCTACAAGCCGATCCGCGCGGTGTTCGCCGACGATCTCGATCGCGCCAGCGGCCTTTCGACCGTCAACGTGCGCGCGGTGGTCCGATCGACCGAGGCCGCGATCCGCGAGCACGATCCGTCCAACCCGCTGGCCGATGCCAACGGTGACGTCTTTACCGCCCCGGTCGATGAAAACGCCGAGATGGTCGAGATGCTCGATGCCTCGCGCCAGTACCAGAACATGGTCGAGGCGCTTTCCACAGCAAAGCAACTGATGCTCGAAACAATGAGGATGAAGTGATGACCATAGCTTCCGTCAACGCCGCCAACGCGCCCGCCGCGCCTCCCGCCAAGGTCGGCTTCTCCGCGCTCGGCCAAGGCGATTTCCTCAAGCTGATGACCGAGCAGCTCAAGCTGCAGGATCCGTTCGCGCCGGTCGATAACAAAGAGATGCTGGCGCAGATGGCGCAGTTCTCGTCGCTTGCCGGAATTTCGCAGGTTAACGACACGCTCAAGGCGATCTCGACCAAGCTCGATGCGGTGCTTTCCGGTCAGGGGCCCTCGGCTCCCGCAACCGTCGCCAAACCCACCACCTGAAGGGACCAAACCGATGTCTTTCTACACCTCGCTCAACGGCCTCAAGAACGCCCAGGTCGATCTGGGCACCGTCGCCCACAACATCGCCAACGTCGAGACCACCGGCTTCAAGAAAAGCCGGGTCGACTTCGCCGATATCGTCGCGGGATCGGCCTACACCAATCCCAAGCTGATCCAGGGAATCGGTGCGACTGTCGAATCGATCACCCAGAACTTCTCGCTTGGGCCCACCGAG
>JANMQW010000299.1:0-3416 GCA_031370725.1 Novosphingobium sp. | reverse complement strand
AAAGGCTGGACCCGCGACGAAATGGCCGCCCGCGCCGCGAAGGAGCTGCGCGACGGGTTCTACGTCAACCTGGGCATCGGCATCCCCACGCTGGTTGCCAACCACATCCCGCCCGGCGTCGAGGTCACGCTCCAGTCCGAAAACGGCATGCTCGGGATTGGGCCGTTCCCCTATGACGACGAGGTCGACCCCGACCTGATCAATGCGGGCAAGCAGACCATCAGCGAGCTGCCCAGCAGCGCCTATTTCGATAGCGCCGCCAGCTTTGCGATGATCCGCGGTGGGCACATTGACCTGACCGTGCTGGGCGCGATGGAAGTGGCCGAAAACGGCGACATCGCCAACTGGATGATCCCGGGCAAGATGATCAAGGGCATGGGCGGGGCGATGGACCTGGTCGCCGGGGTCAAGAAGATCATCGTGGTGATGGAGCATACCGCCAAGGACGGCAGTCCCAAGTTCATCCCTGCCTGCACCCTGCCGCTGACCGGGCGAAACGTGATCGACATGATTGTTACCGACCTGTGCGTGTTCCAGCGCCCCGATCACAGCTCGCCGTTCCGGCTGGTGGAGTGTGCGCCGGGGGTGAGCGCGGACGACGTGGCGAGCAAAACGACGGCGCACTACGAAGGCTGAATCGCGCGAGTTGGAGGAAAGTTCATGAACAACGCCATCTGCCGTCTGACCGGTTGCGATTTCCCGCTGTTTGCGTTCAGCCACTGCCGCGATGTGGTGGCGGCGGTGAGCAAGGCGGGTGGGTTCGGGGTGCTGGGGGCGACGCGGTTCAGCCCCGATCAGCTCGAGGAGGAACTCGCCTGGATCGATGCCCACGTCGATGGCGCGCCCTATGGGGTCGATGTGCTGGTGCCCGAGACGATCGACCCGCGCGTTGTCGCGATGACCAGCAATGTCGAGCGGGCGGGGGCGATCGGCCCCCAGTATCGCGAATTTGCCGACGCGATCCTCGGCGAATACGGGATTGAGAGCAGCGCCGGCGTTCCGGTTTTGCGCGAGCGAATGGGGATCACCCCCGAAAACGGCTTGGCGCTGATGGAAGTTGCGTTCCGCCACCCGATCCGGCTGATCGCCAACGCGCTGGGCATCGCCCCGCCTGAAATGCTCGCCGAAGGCAAACGCCGCGGTGTGCCCGTGGCGGCGCTGGTCGGCGCCAAGGAGCACGCGCTGCGCCAGGCCGCCGCCGGCGTGGACATCGTCGTCGCGCAGGGCGGCGAGGCGGGCGGACATTGCGGCGAGGTTTCAACGCTGGTGCTGGTGCCCGAGGTCGTCCGCGCACTCACGCAGGCTGGCTACCACACGCCGGTACTCGCCGCGGGCGGGATCATGACCGGCGGACAGATGGCGGCGATGATGGCGGCGGGCGCGCAAGGCGCGTGGACCGGCAGCGTCTGGCTGGCGACGCCCGAGGCCGAAACCAGTGAAACGTTTCGCGCCAAGATGGTCGCCGCGCGCAGCCGCGACACCGTCCGCTCCAAAAGCCGCACCGGCAAACCCGCGCGCCAGTTGCGTACCGCGTGGCACGAAGCATGGGACGGCGAGGGCTCGCCCGGAGCGTTGCCGATGCCGCTGATGGGGATGGTTTCCGAACCGGCCTTCGCCCGGATCGAGCGTGCCGCCGCCGCCGGGAACCAGCAGGCCCACGAGCTCGTTTCCTATTTCGTCGGCCAGGGGGTCGGCCTCATCGAGGACGTTCGTCCCGCCAAAGCCGTGGTCCAGGCCTTCCGCGAAGAGTTTGCCGATGCGGTCGGAAGATTGCTCGCAATGCTCGACGACAGTTCATGACGGTGAAGCACCGAGGGCCTTTTTTTGGCCGTAACCTTTTGGAAAACGCCGCAGAATGACGCCTTTAGCCACCTTCCGCGCCCGCTTTCTCGATGTGCTCGCCTCGATCTACATCTACAACGAACACCGCGGCTACACCTCGCTCGATCGGGTGCTGGAGGCGGTGCGCGCGCGCTGTCCCGGGGATCACGCGTTCATTGCCGCGGTCGAGAAGCACCGCGGCGACGAGTACAAGCACTATCTGATGTTCAAACGCTGGTTCGAGCGTCAGGGGCGGATGCCGCTGAAGGTCGATCGCACTTGCGGCCACATCGATCGCTTCATCGAGGGCGTGTTCGGCTGCCCGATCGAGAAGCTCGACACCCAGGCGATCATCGCCGATGGCGCTGAATTCGAAAAGCTTTGCCGGGTAATCATGCTCACCGAACAGCGCGGCATGCGCCAGGTCGAGGTGCTGCTCGCCAATTCGCACATCCGCTCGGACCCGGTGATGACGAAGATTTTCAAGATCGTCGAGAAGGACGAACCCGATCACTGGTTGCCCTATCACGGCTGGCTGACCACGCACGGCCGAGTGACGGCGAAGTGGCGCGAGCGCTGGACCGACTACTGGATCCACAAGTCATTGATGCTGGCGAAATTGCCCGCGGTGTTTTTGAACGCCCGCTCACCGCGACTCGACGCGTGGCCGCACGAGGACCCGGAGGCTTACGCGCTGGCGGCTTGACGGGAAGCTGGCTGCTCGAGTTGGCGCGTATCAATCCCGCCGCATATGCGCATGGCAGATCGCCACGGCCAGCGCATCGGCGGCATCGGCACCCGCCAGCTTGACCCCGGGAAGCAGCACTTTGAGCATCGCCTGAACTTGCGCTTTGTCCGCCCCGCCGGTGCCGACCAGCGCCTTTTTGACCAACCGGGTTGCGTATTCGGCCACCGGCAGCCCGGCGCGGGCGAGCGCCAGCAGGCATACCCCGCGCGCCTGACCAAGCTTGAGCGTCGATTGCGGGTTGGAGTTGACGAACACTTCCTCGACCGCGCTGGTATCGGGGCGGTGCGCCAGGATCACGTCGGTCAATTCGCGATCGAGCGTCACCAGCCGTTCGGCCAGCGGGGCCTTGGGATCGGTTTTCACCTGGCCGTTGGCGATGTGGCTCAGGCGGCTGCCGGTCTTGGCGACGATCCCCCAGCCGGTGGTGCCCAGCCCAGGGTCGAGGCCGATTATGAGCACGAACTAATATCCTCCCCGAACCGGGCAGGTGGCGCGAAGCGACGGAGGCGTCCCGCCTGTCGGCAAATGCCAAGCTGGCGGAGAGGTGGGCCCCCTCCACCACCCTGCGGGCGGTGCCCCTCCCCGTGCCGGGGAGGATTGGCTCAACCCAGCTTCTCCAACACCGCATCGGGGATTTCGTAATTGCCCCACACCGTCTGGACGTCGTCATCCTCGTCGAGCAGGTCGATCAGCTTGAGCAGCGTGATTGCGGCCGCCTCGTCGACTTCGGTGGTCAGCCCGGGCCGCCACGCCAGCTTGACCGCGGTGGCCTCGCCCAAGGTTTTTTCCAGCTCGCGCGCCACCGGATGGAGCGCCTCGATCGCCACCCAGATCTGGTGGCCGTCGT
>JANMQW010000224.1:0-2481 GCA_031370725.1 Novosphingobium sp. | reverse complement strand
CCGATCATCTCGCTGGCGTGCAACATCGTGGTCGTCACCGGCGCGGTGATCCGCTTTGCCCGCGCCGGGGAAATGCCGTGGCGGGGCGCGCTGATCGTCTCGCTGGTCGCTGCGCCGCTGGCGTTCCTGGGCGGGCTGACGCCGATCAAGCAATCCACCTTTCTAACGATTCTGGGCGCAAGCCTGGTATTCGCCGCGCTGGCCTTGCTGGTCCCGATCAAACAATCCGGCGATGAATGCGTCCCAGAGCGGCGAACCTGGCCGATGACGCTGGCCGCCGCACCGTTGGGCTACCTCGCCGGATTGGTGGGGATCGGCGGGGGGATTTTCCTGGCGCCGCTGCTCCACCTGACGCGGTGGAACAGCGCGCGGCGAATCGCGGCGACCGCGAGCCTGTTCATCCTGATCAACTCGATCACCGGGCTAGTCGGCCAGCTTGCCAAATCGGGCGGCGCGAGGTTTGGCGAGGCACTGAGCGGTGCCTTGCCACTGCTGATCGCTGTTGTGATCGGTGGCCAGATCGGCAGTTACCTCGCGCTGCGCTATCTTCCCGCAAAAGTGATCCGTTGGCTGACTGCGGCGCTTACCGGATGGGTCGGCATTCGCCTTTTGGTGAGCTAAATCACATCCAAAATGTCGCATTGATACAAGTTTTTACTCGCCCGCCACGCCTAAGGTGGCGATTGACGGGGGTTGCCTAACGCGCCTAGCATCGCGGCAACGAAAAACGGGTCGCCCCAAGCACGATGAATAAATCGAGGGGGCGTAATAGATGGGGATTTCGCGCACTGGGCATGCGCGTTGGGCGGTTGCCACGGCGATCGTTTCAACGACCGTTGCGGGATTGGCCTTGCCGGCACCGGTTTTCGGGCAGGCCGCATCGCCCACTGCGGGTGTGCCGACTCGTGATGAGCTTGAGACCATCAACCGGCCGCGCGTCGAAGAGGCGCCGCAGCTTGAGATCCAGGGCGGGATCGAACGCTCGCCGTGTCCGCTGGCCGATCCGCAATACAAGGATATCCCGGTCACGATCAGCAACGTAACCTTCAACAACCTCAAGGGCGCCAGCGCGACCGAACTCGAAGCCGCGTGGAAGCCGTTTGCCGGTCAACCGCAATCGATCGCGGTGCTGTGCGAAATCCGCGACGCCGCAGCAACGATCCTGCGCAACAAGGGCTATCTCGCGGCGGTCCAGGTGCCGACCCAGAAGATCGAGAACGGCGAGGTTAAGCTTGAGGTTCTTTACGCGCGGATCAGCGCGGTGCGCGCCCGCGGCGAAACCCGCGGGGCCGAGCGCAAGCTGGAGCAGTATCTGGGGCGCCTGACCCAGGACGAGGTGTTCAACCGCTACAAGGCCGAACGCTATCTGCTGCTGGCGCGCGATCTGCCCGGCTACAACGTCCAGTTGACGCTCAAGCCCGCGGGCACCGGGCAGGGCGATCTGATCGGCGAAGTCGCGGTGGTGCGGCGTCCGTATGTGGTCGATTTCACCGTCCAGAATTATGCCGCCAAGGCGACCGGGCGATGGGGCGCACAAGTTCGCGCGCAAGTGTTCGGTCTGACCGGGCTGGGCGATGCGACCACGATCGGGCTCTATTCGACCGCTGATCTCAAGGAGCAGCAGATCTTCCAGATCGGGCATGAATTCCGTCCCGGCAGCGAGGGGCTGATCGTCGGCGGTCAATTCACCTACGCCTGGACCGAACCCGATCTTGGAGCCACTGCGGGCCCCGGCACGAAGCTCAAGGCGCGCACCTTGTTCAGCCAGCTTTACGCGCGCTATCCGCTCAAACGCACCCAGGGTTCCAACGTCTGGCTGGGTGGCGGGTTCGATTACATCGACCAGGATGTCGATTTCAAGACGACGACGACCACTCCGCTCTCACGCGACAAGCTGCGCGTGCTGTGGCTTCGGGCCGATTACGACGCGGTCGATCTGCGCGCGATCCGCCCGCGCTGGCGCGCCGGGGGCGCGGTCGAGTTCCGCAAGGGCATCGACCTGTTCAACGCAAGCCCGAACTGCGGCGGGGTCGCCTGCCCCGGCGGAGCAACTTCGCCCAGCAGGCTCGATGGCAAGGCGACCGCCGCGGTGGTCCGCGCCAATGCTGTTGCCGAATTCGCGCTGGGCCACGATTTTGCGTTCGCGCTGACCCCGCGCGGACAATACGCGTTCGATCCGTTGCTCAGCTTCGAGGAATTCACCGCGGGCAACTATACCGTGGGGCGCGGGTACGATCCGGGCGTCATCCTGGGCGACAGCGGGCTTGGGCTCAGCGCCGAACTGCGCGGGCCGCGTTACCGGATCAAGGACGGCTCTGAATTCCGCGTCCAGCCTTACGTTTTCGGCGACGCGGCGCGGGTTTGGAACAAGGGGCCGGGCGGCAACGATCATCTGAGTTCGGCCGGCGGCGGCGTGCGCGCCGAACTCGGCGACCGCTTCCGCCTCGATGCCACCGTCGCGGTTCCGCTCGAACGCGCCGG
>JANMQW010000189.1:0-15742 GCA_031370725.1 Novosphingobium sp. | reverse complement strand
CGGGCGGCGTTGACAGGCGTCGCCCGCGGGCCTCACATGCGCCCATGATAGAACTGTTCTTCGACCTCACCAGCCCGTGGACCTGGCTGGCGGTGCACAATCTGGTGCCGCTCGCCAAGCGCCACGGGGCGGAAATCGTGTGGCGGCCGATCCTGGTCGGCGGGCTGTTCAACACTGTGAACCCCAGCGTCTATGCCGCGCGCGAGAACCCGGTGCCGGTCAAGGCGCGCTATTCGGCCAAGGATATCGACGACTGGGCGCGGCTGGCGGGGCTGGAAATCCATTTCCCACCCGCCTGCGGCCACCCGGTCAACGCGGTGCTGGCGATGCGCGTGGCGTTGGCGATGCAGGCGTGCGGGAAGATTGAACCGTTCGCCTTCGCCGCGTTCGACGCGCTGTGGGCGCACGAGCGCGATCTTGCTGACCCCGCAGTGCTGACCCCGCTGATCGCGGCGCAGGGCGAGGACCCACAAACCGTTTTCGCCGAGGCGCAGAGCGACGCGATCAAGGCCCAGCTGCGCATCAACACCGACGAGCTGATCGCGCGCGGCGGGTTCGGGAGCCCGACGATGTTCGTGGCCGGCAGCGACATGTATTTCGGCAACGACCGCCTGCCGCTGGTGGAAGCTGCGCTTATCCGCAAGCGTTCGCCGCAACCGGCTTGACGGCGCGAGTCGACGCAGGCCACCAGCGCGTTCCATGGATACCACCGTCACCGCCGTTCTGCTGGGTATCGTCGAAGGAGTTACCGAGTTCATCCCGGTGTCCTCGACCGGCCACCTGATTCTCGCAACAGAGCTGCTCGGTTTCGACGCCGAGAAGTGGGCGACCTTCAATGTCGTGATCCAGCTCGGCGCAATACTGGCAGTAGTAGTCCAGTTCTGGCGCACGTTCTGGGCGGTCGGCTGGGGGGTTCTCCGGCTTGAGCCAATCAGCTTGCGCTTCCTGCGCAATCTGCTGGCGGCGTTTCTGCCTTCGGCGGTGCTGGGTCTGCTACTCAAGGATTACATCGATGTCCTCCTCGGCTCGCCGATGGTTGTGGGCTGGGCGCTGCTGGTCGGCGGTGTCGCGATCCTGGCGATCGAGCGGGTGGCCAAGCCGGGGCCGCCAACCGGCATCGGCCAGTTGCCACTGAGGCAGGCGATCGGCGTGGGCCTCGCGCAATGCCTGGCGATGGTGCCGGGGGTCAGCCGTTCGGGCGCGACGATCATGGGCGCGCTGGCGATGGGGATCGAGCGGCGCACCGCCGCCGAGTTCAGTTTCTTCCTCGCGGTGCCGACCATGCTCGGCGCCTCGACCCTCGAACTGCTCGACCATCGCGACGCGCTGGGGTCGGCGGCGATGGGCGCGGGCGGGGTTGGCTGGGCCCAGATTGCGATCGGGTTTGCGGTGGCGTTCGTGGTCGCGCTCGCGGTGATCAAGCTGTTCGTCGGCTATGTCAGCCGCGCCGGATTCGCGCCGTTCGCATGGTACCGGATCGTGGCGGGAGCGGCGGCAATCGCATGGCTGATGCTGCGCTAGCGACGATCTGTGCTGCACCCGTGCTGCAACGCTTCATCGCGTTTTCGGAACCAAATGCCGCTCCCCCAGTTTCTGCCCCCGACACACCACTCGAAGGGAATCAATCATGGGCTTGATCATTCTTATCGTCGTCGGCGGAATTCTCGGCTGGCTCGCCAGCATCGTGATGCGCACCGATGGCCAGCAGGGCATCCTGCTTAACGTCGTTGTCGGCATCGTCGGCGCGCTTCTCGCAGGTTTCCTGCTTGTGCCGCTGATCGGTGGCGGATCGATCACTGCGGGTAACTTCAGCGTTACCTCGCTGCTGGTTTCGTTCCTCGGCGCGGTCGTGCTGCTGGCGATCGTCAATCTTGTTCGTCGCGGTTCGGTGCGCTAAGCACCGCCTGCTACAAAAGCCAACGGGGCGGCGGGTTAATCTCCGCCGTCCCATTTCTTGAAGGGGATGACCACATGAAGACCATTCTGAAGAGCGCAATGTTTGCCTCGATTGCCGCCATGGGCCTGAGCGTCGCCGCGTGCGACAGCAAGTCCGAGAACAAGATGGAAGCCGACGCCAACGCCACCCGCGATGCTGCCGATGCCACCGCCGACGCCATGGAAAACCAGGCCGATGCGATGGACACCAAGGCCGACGGCATGGATTCGGCTACGGAAAACAAGATGGAAGACAAGGCCGGTGCCGTCCGCGATGCGGGCGAGAAGAAGGCCGACGCCATGGAAGAAAAAGCCGACGCCATGGACAAGGCCCCGGGCTGAACCCCGCACGGCTTACTGCCAACGTCACGAACGGCGCCGGAGCAATCCGGCGCCGTTTTCGTTTCATTTAATTGAGTCGGCGTGAACCGGACAAAAGTTAAACCGCTTTTGCTCCCGATGCCCGCCCACCGCGCAGGAAATATTCCTGCGATCCGCGGTGCAGCACATTGTCGATATCGATCACCGCGGTGTTGGCATACGTGAAGCCGGACCCCAGCGAGCGATACAGCCGATCGAAATCGCGTTCGACCGTCTGGTGATAAAGATCGTCGAGGCTCTCGATCACGAAATAGGTCGGCTGGAGGTCGTCGATCACATAATCGGTGCGCATCACCCGGTCGACGTTGAGGAAAATCCGATTTGGCGATTGCGCCTCAAGCGCGAACAATGCCTCGGTCGGTCCGGACAAAATCCCCGCCCCATAGGCGCGCAAAGCGTCGCCCTCCATGATCAGCCCGAATTCAACCGTATACCAATACAGCGCACCCAGCGATTTGAGCCGGTTGTAGCGCATCGCCTTCCATCCGGCTCGACCATAGGCCTGCATGTAATCGGCATAGACTGGGTCGGCGAGCATCGGCACATGTCCGAACACGTCGTGAAACACGTCGGGTTCCGCGATGTAGTCAAATGTCTCGCGGGTGCGGATGAAATTGCCCGCGGGAAAGCGCCGGTTGGCCAGGTGCCAGAAGAACACGTGATCCGGGATCAACATCGGCACCGGGACTACGCTCCACCCGGTCAGCGCGCCGAGTTCGTGCGACAGCCGGGCAAATTCGGGGACGCCACCGCGGCCCAGCGCCAATTTCTGGGTACCCGCCAGAAAGGCGCTGGCGGCGCGGCCGGGGAGGATATCCATCTGCCGCGCGTAGAGTTCGTCCCAGATCGCGTGATCTTCGCCCGTGTAGTCGCGCTGCGCGGGTTCAAGCCAGTCGTCGCCAAGGTGTGATGGACGCTGCAAGGGCGCGGTGAAAACATTGCCGCCCATCGCGGGCAGCACGGCGAAGTCGGTTTCGGGAGGGGCGAGCGTGGCCATGGTTTCGGCTGCAACTTCTAGCAGCCATGGCAGCGCTCGGCAAATCGCTGGCGATTGCGAAAGTTGCGCGGCTGGCCCAGCATCGTTTGTTGCGATTCGGGAGGCGGCCATGAAGAAGCTCAAGAAAGACAAATACGCCAAACTGCTTGAACCCATGCAGCGTGAGCTGGTCGGCGTGGCGCGTTGGGCGGCGGCTACGGGCGCGCGGATTGTCGTTCTTTTCGAAGGCCGCGATACCGCGGGCAAGGGCGGAGCGATCGGGGCGGTTTCGTCGCAGCTCAACCCACGCCAGTGCCACATCGTCGCGCTGCCCAAACCGACCGAGCATGAAGCTGGGCAGTGGTACTTCCAGCGCTACGCCGAGCACCTGCCGAGCAAGGGCGAGATCGTTCTGTTCGACCGTAGCTGGTACAATCGAGCCGGGGTCGAGCAAGTGATGGGCTACGCCTCGCCTGCTCAGGTCAAGGCGTTCCTCGCCCAGGCGCCCGCCTTTGAGAAAGGCCTGGTCGACGATGGTATTCTGCTGTTCAAATACTGGCTCGCCACCGACCAGGCGCAGCAGGAGAAACGGCTCGCCGATCGGTTGAATGACCCGCTCAAGCGCTGGAAGCTGTCGCCGATCGACCTTGCCGCGCGCGACAAGTACGAGGCCTATACCGACGCGCGCGAGGCGATGCTCAAGACCACGCATTCCAAACACGCGCCGTGGACTGTGGTCGACTTCAACGACCAGCGGCGGGGGCGGCTGACGCTGATCCGCGACCTGATCGACCGCCTGCCCGATACCGCAGTCGAAGACCCGCCGCTCGAGCTCGAGCCGCTGGGCCACGAGCCCTATGTCGAACGCTATGGCGCGCTTCAGCCAATCGATCCGTTCGACCCAGATGACGGCTCGGCGGGTTGACTTCGGCGGTCGCATCGCGCAATGGCCGCGACCTGTGGCGGCGCCCTTGCGTGCCGCCCGTTTCATTTTAGCGTCTGAACGCTGAGAGTAAGGATTGCCCGATGGCCAAATCAGCAACCGTCAAGATCCGCCTGGTCTCCACCGCGGACACCGGCTTCTTCTACGTCACTAAAAAGAACCCGCGCAACACGACCGAGAAGATGACCTTCCGCAAGTACGATCCGGTCGTGCGCAAGCACGTCGAGTTCAAGGAAGCCAAGATCAAGTGATCTGCCCGGACCGGCGCGGGAAACCTGCTGGTTCATTTAGAGTTCCCGGTTCAGTTAAAGTTCAACGCCGGACCTGCTAGAGGCTCGGCATGATCAACATCAAAACCCTTATCGACAAGCCGCTGCGGTCTCTGGCCGTGGCCGCTCTGGCGCTGTGCGTCACCGGCGCCCCGCTGGCTGCCCAGGCCCCCAATTCCCAGCTCGACCAGGCAGTTGCCGCATTGCGCGGGATCTCGACTATGACCGCGGACTTCACCCAGACCGACCGCAACGGCCAGCGCCTCGCGGGCCAGATGACACTCAAGCGCCCCGGCAAGATCCGCTTCCAGTATCAAAAGGGCGTGCCGCTGCTGATCGTGTCGGACGGCAAAGCGCTGACGATGGTCGATTACGAGGTTCGCCAGGTCCAGCGTTGGCCAATCTCGAACAGTCCGCTTGGCGCGCTGCTCGACCCCAATCGCGATGTCTCACGCTATGGCCGACTGATCCCGACAGGCAATCCCGGCGTGACGAGCATCGAGGTGCGCGATCCCAGGCATCCCGAGTACGGCGTTATCACGATGATCCTGGTCAAGGCTGCGGGCGCGCCCGGCGGACTCGAGCTGACCAGCTGGGTTTCGCTCGATTCGCAGAACAAGCGCACCACGATCCGACTCGCCAATCAGCGCTATGGCATGGCGGTGGCTGCCAACGCGTTTTCTTATACCGATCCGCGCCGCACCGCGCCCGGTCGCTGATTGGCAACGGCTCGTCAGCGATCGTGCGCAACTTGCGACAAACCGCGACAAACCTATCGCTGCCGTTCATTGTGTAGCAAGCGGACAGCCCCTAGATAGGTCGAGACACGAGCGGCTGAGGCGGGTTTCCCCCCTGTTGCCCAAACCTCTCAAACAAGTCGCCCGGGTCAAAGCGTGACGAACGCAAAGGAACCCTCGGTCCAATGCCCCCGGACCGAGGGTTTTCTGCGTCTTGGATCCATTTGCCCCGGGACCCCCGGCGAGGTTCTCGATCATGGATCTGACTCGGCAATCGATGGCATGAGCGTTCTTAGGAGTTGCAGTTCTGCAGCTACCCGCAAGTGAAGCTCGCGCAATTCGGAACTCCACGGGAAGAATCGCCTCAGGTCTTCAGCGATCACACTCCGGTACTAATCCGTCCAGAGGAATGAGGAAGGAAATGCTTCAACAAAAGGCCCTCCGCTTTGACACCTTTGCCTTGTATCGCGGCGCTGACTAACCGGAGAATGGTGCGCTTAGAGGACTCACGATGAGCACATAACTATCTGATTTAACGTGCTATAATTTCGCGCCCGTCAAATGTGGCCCCCAATGTGGCCCCCGGTGCGAAAATTTATTTGCGACGCACGCCCATTGAACGGCCCCGATTGGCTGCGAACAATGGCAACCAATCGTCAATCCAGCGCCGCTGCAATCTGCCTTGCCAACGGTGGCCAGCCCTTTGCTTCCGTCACCATAACGAAACGGCACTGGCCATCGCTTCGCCTTGCCCAATGGAGACCGACCGAGTCTTTTTCCAGCTCTAGCGGATCGTTCCGAAACTTCTCCATCTTGTGCTCGACCACGAACACCCGCCCATCGGTCAACTCAGTCACAAAGTCGGGAAAGAAGTTGCCACCGGCCAATGGGAGCGAAAACGCGTGCTGGCCAGAATCGCCATTGCGGACCCAATGGCGCACGGCTGGCATTGTATCGAGTTCCTTTGCGCAATTGAGTTCGGGTCCGTTCATCGTCCCCATGCGCGCGTAATAGCATTTCGCGGGGGTCCAGGCCCCTTCGTGAAACGTCGCCGCCGGGTTCACCAGCGGATCGAAGCGAAAGGCCGCGTCCGGCGTGACCACGACATGATCGGGCAACGCGAACAGTGCTTGTTGCCCCTGCCCAGCCGCCGCCAGCCGCGACGTGCGGATTCGCTGCTCGACGGCCCGCTTGAGCAGATAGCGACCGCGCGCCAGCTTTCCCAAAGGCAACCCGCGTCGTTCCATCAAGCCCGTCACGACCCGGCGATTGAATTCGAGCAATGCCGAATGCGATGAATGCCAGCGGTCGCGCGGATCGAGCGCCATTGTCAGCCACGACGCAAACGGCAGCGGGCAGAAGCTGGCAACCGGCGGTTACGTCGAAGATTGGGGTGACGAAAAGATTCGCGAGGTTGCTGATGGGATTACGCTCACAGCCACCGGGCTGCGGCCAGAGCAACTAAACATCACGATTGCCGATTGCGGCGAAGGTCAGACCCCCGATCGGCTTCCCGATACGATCCTGTCACTCGGCAAAAGCAACAAGCTCCGCGTGCCGTTTGTCCAAGGCAAATTCAATCAAGGCGGGACCGGGGCTCTAAGTTTCTGCGGATCAAGAAACCTGCAGCTAGTGATTTCCCGCCGGAACCCCAGCCTGGCGGCTCCCGGTGCAAGTGGCCGCGACGCGGACTGGGGGTTCGTCACCCTTCGCGCTCTTCAGTCAGTCGCTCTTGACAACAAGCCCGCAGATTCGGGGCCAATCCTTTCAGATTTACGAAACGCCGAGGTCTGGGATGATGGTGAGATCATAAATTCTGCGTTAACCCCCCTCGCAAATGGAGATGTGTTTAAACTAGACGATGCGGAACCAGATTGCCCGAAGTCGCCACGGTTGTTTGTGGTTCTAGGGCAGCCCTGTGATTTAGCTCTTCGCTCGGATGGAAGACGGGTCAGTAATGTCGCAATGCTAGTCCCCTTGATTGAGCTAAGAGATGACGGCACCCCTCTCCCCGATCCTAATGATCCCGACGAAGACGATGGCGTAAAGGCGCCTGCGTTTCCTTTTAGGATGAACGGGAAGCGGTTTCGCCTCGATCTTAGATCGACAGCCTACGTAAAACTCTCAATTTTGGACCTAGCTTGCTTCCGTCCGGATGGCCGTGTTCGCGTCGAGCTTGGCCACACCCCACACAGCGCGTTGCTCGCGGGGGCGCGAGCAATTTACGGGGATCGAACTAAGCCAGCCGATGACATGCTTGCCGCACAACCGCTTGGGAACCAGGCGGCTCCAGCGCTAGTGTCGCTGGATGAGCGGCTGTTGCTCACCATGAGCGATGGCAAGCCATGGGATCGAATTAGGCTAGGCGCTCGTCTTGCCGCCTTCGAACCTGGGGCAGGACACCATCTGAAGCCTCTTCGGGACCGCGTCTCCTGGTATCTGCGGCGTTTCGGGCGCATCCGAGCGCCATATTCATCTTTCCTGCTTGAACGGGCGCTGCGTACGCTTGGCCGCAGAGCCTTCGATTCCGACTTCACGAGCGACTAAGTTTGACTAGCACAACGGGCTCAGAGGATCGGTAGAACCGAATAATCGCTCCCAACCCGTCGTGAAATGGGTCTGGGGTGGGTCCGGCCCGTATTCCTGCCCAAAACGCCCCAAACAGGACCCAAACGCGGACCCAGCCGAAAGTCCCTTCCGCTTAACCTACTGAATTTGCCTGCTGAAAGGTTGGTGCCGCTTAGAGGATTCGAACCTCTGACCCCATCATTACGAATGATGTGCTCTACCGACTGAGCTAAAGCGGCGCTGCACTGCCGACTACCGGCGCGAGGCCGGGTCTGCAATCGCTTTTGAAGGCATTTGACGCCGCGCTGGAGGCCCGAGCCGGAATCGAACCGGCGTGCGAGGATTTGCAGTCCTCTACGTAACCACTCCGCCATCGGGCCTCGGACGCGGCGAGGGGGCCGGTTAGCGGGAAAGACGCGCGCGCGCAATCAGTTCACGCGCTCGAAGCGCAGGATGCGTTTTACGGGGTCGGCAGTGACCAACCGCACCCGCAGATCGTCCCCGCTCGCCACGCGGTGCGCATCAACCCGCGCGACCACCGGGCGGTCGCACAACTGAATCCGCGCGCCGCGTTCGTCGAGGTCGGTAACCACGGCTGCGAACGTCCCGCCCTCATGGCCGTGGAGCAGCGCGATTTCGGCCAAGTCGATCACCGCGCGGTCGATTGCGCCTTCGCGCGCATCGGCGACGTCCATCACCTTGGGCAGGCGCACAAACGCATCGACGCAGGCGGACGGGACCGGACGACCGTTGGCAATTTCCAGCACCGCTTCGAGCACATAGCGGTCGGCCAGACGGCGCATCGGGGCGGTGGCGTGGGTGTAGGTCGCTCCCAGCGCGGCGTGCCACGGCGTGTGGCCTTCCGTAAACGGCAGATAATCCGCGCCGCCACCCGCGCGGCGCGCTGCCAGCTGGAATGCCGCGCCGCCGCGGGTTGTGGGATCGATGGTTCGTTCGAACTGGAGCAGCGTGGCGTTGACCGGCCAGGTCAGCCCGAGCGCGCGTGCGGTGTTGCGAAGGCGGGCAATGGCGCGCGCGTCGGGCGGGGCCATTTCGCGGAACAGCCCGGTCTTTGCGGCGAACAGGGCCTGCGCGATGGCCATGTTGGCAGCCAGCGACAGCCCGGCGTTGGCGGTCTCGGACGGCAGCCACGGACGGAACGAGAGGTGGAAGGTGCCGTCGGCGGAACGCTCGACTTCCTGCTCGGGCGGATCGACGCGCGCCGCACCTCGCGCGTCCTCGCTGCGCTTCATCCGCACGGCGAAATCGGCAAGGTGCGGCACCGCGCCGATATCGACCCTTTCGTAGGCCAGCTTGGCACGGCTGCGGATGATTGCGCGGGTGACGCCATCGAGCCTGACCGTGCCATTGGCAGCGCAGCGCACGCTGGCGACGATTGCCGGGCGCGGGCCATCGGGGAGCAGGCTCGCCGCGCCCTCGCTGAGCACGGGGGGATAGAGCCGGGCGCGATCGTCGGGAAGGTACAGCGTCAGCCCGCGCCTCCACGCCTCGGCTTCCATCGTTCCGCCGGCGGGGATGAACCAGCCAATGTCGGCGAGTGCATAGTGGAGAATCAGATCGGCGCCCGCGGGTTCGATGGTGAACGCCTGGTCGAGATCGGTCGATGTCGCCGGGTCGAGCGTGACGAATTCGCGCTGCGTCCAGTCGGCGTGCTCGGTGGGTACGCGATCCTTGGTCGCCTCAGCCTCGGCGAGAACATTGGGCGGGAACGCGGCGGGAACCGCGTATTGCGCGCGGATCGCGGCTAAACCTTCGCCCAGCAGGCGATCGGGATCGGCAAGCACCTTCATGCGAAGGGGTTAGGCGAGGCTGGCGCGAAGGGGAAGCGAGCGACTTGACCCTCTCGCGTCGCCGGGCAATCTGGCAGGGTGACCGTATTCAGCCATCGCCTCGCCCAGACAGCGGATATCCCGGCCATTGGTGCGCTGATGGCGCGCGCGATCAACCAATTACAGACGGCGTTCCTCACGCCCCAACAGATTACGGCAAGCGCGGAAAGCATGGGACTCGACACCCAGTTGATCGACGACGGCACGTATTTTGTGATCGAGGCGGACGGCCAGTTGGTCGGGTGTGGCGGATGGAGCCGCCGGGCGACGCTGTATGGCGGCAACCATTCCACCGACTTGCGCGAAGACCGCCTGCTCGATCCGGCCAGCGAAGCGGCGCGGATTCGCGCGATGTACACCGATCCGGGGCATGTCCGGCGCGGCATCGGGCGGCTGATCCTGTCGCTGTGCGAAGCTGCCGCGCGTGACGCAGGGTTCGCCCGGCTGGAACTGATGGCGACTGCGGCGGGGGAGCCGCTCTACGTCGCGTGCGGCTATCGCGTGATCGAGCGCGCCGAGCGCCTGTCCACCAACGGGGTGGCGGTGCCGGGTGCGGTGATGGGGAAGGCGTTGGCCTAGCTGCACGCCCCGCAGCGTCCGCGTAGTTCCACCACCGGGCGGATTTCGGCAAAGCCCGCTTCGTGCGCGGCAGATATCAGGGCGCCGGTCAGACGGTCGTCGTCGATGTGGGTGGCCTGGCCGCAGGCGTCGCAGATCAGAAAGATGCAGTCGTGGCGGCAGCCGGGGTGGCTGTTGGCGAGGTAGGCGTTGGCGCTTTCCACCCGCCGCGCCAGGTTGGTGCGCACGAACAGATCGAGGATGCGATAGACCGAATTGGCCGCGACCCGCTTGCCGCGCATTTCGCCGACGCATTCGGCGATGTCATAGGCCGAGGCAGGCTTGTCGCGCACCGCCAACGCCTCGAACACGTCGCCGCGCATTCCGGTCCATTGCTCGCCGGCTGCGGTCAGCGCGCCGCGCGCCGCGGCAACCAGGTTGTCGCCGGTGTGTTCCTTGTGAGCGTGGTGAGCCATGCAGTGGATATAGGGGACTGCGGCGGGTTCGTCACCCGGTGGTGAAGGCCGCCTTATAATCGCCCGGGAACAGCCGCTTGAGCCCCGCGACCTTGGGCGCATCCCACATCCGGATATAGCCGTGGGTGGGGTTCTTGCTCATGAAGTCCTGATGATAGCCCTCGGCCGGGTAGAATGCCTGGGCACGCTCGATCCGCGCCACCAGCGGCTTCTTCCACAGGCCCGAGGTCTTGAGCTGGGCGAGATACGCGGCGGCGACGCGGTTCTGCTCGGCGTTCATCGGGACCAGTGCGGTGCGGTACTGGGTGCCGCTGTCGGGACCCTGGCGGTTGAGCTGAGTGGGATCGGCACCGACCGCGAAGAACACCTGAAGCAACTGGTCATAGCGGACGACCGCTGGATCGTACGTGACTTTGACCGATTCGGCATGACCGGTGTCGCCGTTGCTGACCTGATCGTACTTGGCGGTTCCCGCAGCGCCGCCGTGATACCCCGAAACCGCGCTGGTCACGCCCTTCACGTGGCTGAATACGCCTTCGATGCCCCAAAAACAGCCGCCCGCGAAAATCGCGGTTTTCAGGCCCTTTCCTTCGTTGGCGACGACTTTGGCTGTGGGCGCTGCAACTAAACTTTCCGCGAGCGCAGGCGAAGTGCAGGCGGTGGCGAGCAACGCCGCGGCTGCCAAGGGTGCGAGCGTGCGAATCACTTGAGCTGCGCCACGTGTGCTACGATCTGCGCGCGCGCATCGCCGCCGATGCTGGCTGCCAGACCCGCGGTGCCGATCAAAAAGCCGACCGCGAATGCGCGATAGAGGTCCTTGCGAAACAGTCCCATGACCGTGTCCTTTGTTCATAGTTCGTTTGTCTTGATCCTGGCTAGGCGATTCGGTGTTTCCATGCTGTGAACGCGTTCACAGGCTCCAGTTAATACGTAGCAGCGAGGGAAAAGGTTTCACATGGCGCTCGACGCGGTGATTATTGGCGGGGGCCACAACGGGCTGGTGTGCGCGTTCTATTTGGCCCGCGCCGGGCACAAAGTGCGGATTTGCGAGGCACACCACACCGTTGGCGGTGCTGCGGTGACCGAGGAATTCGCGCCGGGCTTTCGCAATTCGGTGGCGAGCTACACCGTCAGCCTGCTTCAGCCCAAGGTCATCGCCGACATGGGGCTGGAGCGGCGCGGGTTGAAAGTGGTCAACCGCCCGGTGGCCAATTTTCTGCCGCTCTCGACCCGCCCCGGCGACTATCTGCTGATGGGAGGCGGGCTCGAGCGGAGCCAGGCAGAGCTCGCAAAATTGAGCCGCAAGGACGCCGCCGCGCTGCCCGCCTACTTCGCCGCGCTCGATCAGGTGGCCGATGTGCTGCGCGCGCTGGCGCTCAAGATTCCGCCGCGCACCGATGGCCTCAGAGGCTTGATCGACGCCGCGCTGCAATCGCGCGTGCTCAAGGGGCTCGACATGCCGGGCAAGCGCGAGGCGCTGGCGTTGTTCACCCGATCGGCGCGCGAATACCTCGACGGCTGGTTCGAGAGCGACGCGGTCAAGGCAGTGTTCGGGTTCGATGCGGTGGTCGGCAACTACGCGAGCCCCGATGCGCCGGGCAGCGCCTATGTCCTGCTCCACCACGTGTTTGGCGAGGCCAACGGGGTCAAGGGCGCGTGGGGCCATGCAATCGGCGGGATGGGTGCGATAACCCAAGCGATGGCGAGCGCCTGTCGCGAGGCCGGGATCGAGATAGGGACCGAACAGCCGGTCGGTGAAGTGCTTGTCGAAAGCGGCGCCGCAGTCGGCGTGCGGCTGGCGAGCGGCGAGGAGGTGCGCGCGAGACGGGTGATCGCCAACGTCGGCCCGGCGCTGCTCTACCGCAAGCTGATCGCGCGCGATGCGCTGCCCGATGACTTTGCGCTGGCGATGGACCGCTATGCCACCGGCAGCGGCAGCCTGCGGATGAACCTTGCGCTGTCCTCACTTCCCAGCTTCGCAGCGCTGCCGGAGCCCGGCGAACACCTCTCCGCGGGCATCATCATGGCCCCCTCGCTCGACTATATGGACCGCGCCTATGACGACGCCAAACGGCACGGGTGGAGCCGGGCGCCGATCGTCGAGATGCTGATCCCTTCGACTGTCGATCCCAGCTTGATCGATACCCCCGGCACCCATGTGGCCAGCCTGTTCTGCCAGCAGTTCGATCCCAGGCTGGAGTGGACGCAGGAGGAGGAGGACGCGGCGGTCGAGGCGGCGCTGACCGTGCTCGAGCTTCATGCCCCCGGCGTGCGCGCGCTGATCGTAGGCCAGCAGGTGCTCACCCCCAAAGGGCTCGAGCGCCGCTTCGGGCTGGTCGATGGTGACATCTTCCACGGCCGGATGAGCCTCGACCAGCTATGGGCGGCGCGTCCGGTGCTGGGCACCGGCAGATATCGTGGACCGATCCCCGGGCTGTGGCTGTGCGGTTCTGGCGCGCACCCCGGAGGCGGAGTGACCGGCGCGCCGGGGCACAATTGTGCCGCTGCGGTGCTGAAGGCTGGGCGGCGGGTTTGATCAAAATTCCCTCCCCCTCGATGGGGGAAAGTCTGGCTCTCAAACCGCCCCCAGATCGTCCACAATCTCGATTACCTTCTCGCTGCTCATCCGCTGATCCGTATGCAACTGGCGGGGCTTGGCGAAGCTGGCCAGCACCGGCGCGTCGCGACCATAGATGTCGGCAAATTTGCGCATCCCGCCGGTCACATCGCGGGCCATCGTGAAATAGGTTATGTAGATCGGGAAGGTCTTGGTCATCGGAACTTTGGTATAGACCCCCGAAAGGGAGTGGGCGACGCCCTCTTCCTTGGTGAGCCCGCCGCCGAGCATGGCCATCAACATGCCCAGCTCGCTTGCCCGCTCGGTGCGGATACAGCCGTGGCTGAAGGCGCGCGCGGGCGCGGCGAACAGCGATTTGGCGGGGGTATCGTGGATGAAGATCGCGTGCGGATTGGGCATGTCGAGCTTCATCAGCCCAAGCGAGTTGCCCTTGCCCGGCTGCTGGACGACGGTAACGAAACCATCGGCGCCTTTGGTACCCTTGTACCCGGCGGCCTTGGCCCAGCCGGGGTTGCCCAGCACTTTGGCGCCAAGACCCTCGCCTTTGACGATCGACTGCGGCACCGTCCAGGTCGGGTTGAAAATCACCCCTTGGACGGTCTCGGCCAGCTGCGGCGTGGCGGTCTTGCCCGGCTTGCCGACAACCGTCCGGAAGCTGGTGATGACCTTGTTGTTGACCGTGAGGCGCAGCATGTATTCAGGAACGTTGGTCAGCAGATACCGGGGCCCCATGTCGCGCGCCAGCCAACGCCAACGGTCCATATTGGCGCGGATCATCGCCTTGTCGCCAGTGCCGGAAGCGAGTTCCTGCTTGAGCGCGGTATAATCGGGGTGGAGCGGGTCGAGCGTCGCAAGTTCGCCTCGCACGTCGTGCTTTTCCAGCGCGCGGGCGAGGACCAGCGAGGCGGGGTTGAGATCGCGATCGGGATCGAGCGCGAACCACTGGACCCGTGCCGCCATCGGCGTGCGCCCATCGCGCAAGTCCTCGACCAGCCAGGCGAACAGCCGGGTGGCAGTATCGTTGAGCGTGACTCCCTCGCCCCCGGTGATCGCCGCGGCGAGTGTGGCGGGCTCGTAATCCTTGGGATCGAGGCCTTCGCTGCCAATGTCCTGGATCGCGGAAAGCAATGCCTGTGCATCGCGCAGCGGCCACGCCGGTGCGGGCGGCGGGGGTACGGGGGTGGGCAATGGCGCCGCCACCGGTGTGGCAGCGACGGTCGGCGTCGCCACAGGGGCCAGCAGATCGACCGGTCCGGCGGCGGGCTTTACTGCGGGGGAAGCAAGCGCAGGCGCGCTCAGCGCGAGTCCGGCAAGCGCCGTTAAAACCTTGAAGTGACCCCGGTAGCGCATTGTCGGTCCCGATTTTGTTGATGGGGCGCTGCAAACCGGCAGGCCCCGCGATTCTGCCCGATGGCGCGCGACCATTCAAGCACAGTGGCTGACTCTCCGCTGAATTGCGCCAAACGTGGCGCGGGGGCAACGGCCTCTTGTTCCTCCCCATTTGGCTTCGCAAAATGGGGAGGAACGCAGGGTGGCGACCTTAGCCTCAATCCCCTACCCCCGCTCCGCCATGAAGCTCGACAACCCCCTCGCCCCGATCCTTGTCGCGGTCGCCGCGATTGCGCTGCTCAGCGTGATGGACGGCGCGATGAAGGGCGCGGCTCTGGCGCTGGGGGCCTATTCGGCGATGCTGTGGCGCGCGCTGATGAGCAGCGCGATTACTTTGCCGCTTTGGCTTGGCGCACGGACTGCGTGGCCCAAGCCGGCGGTAATGCGGGTCCATCTGTTCCGCGGGGTGATCGTTGCGGTGATGGCGTTCCTGTTCTTCCATTCGCTGACCCTGCTGCCGCTGGCGCAGGCCATCGCAATCTCGTTCTTCGCCCCGCTGATCTCGCTCTACCTTGCCGCAGTGATGCTGGGAGAGAAAATCGCCCCCGCAGCTATCGTCGCCTCGCTGATCGGGCTCGCCGGGGTGGTCGTAGTCTGCTGGCCCGAACTGACGGTGGAGCGCACCCCCGAGCGGGTCGAAGGGATCGCGGCGGTGCTCGCCTCGGCGGTGCTCTACGCGCTCAACCTCGTCCTCGCGCGGCGTCAGGCGCTGATCGCCAAGCCGCGCGAGATCGTGTTTTTCCAGAATGGCATCGGTTTTGTCTGCCTCGTCGTGTTCGCTCCCTGGTTCCTGCGCGCGCCCGCCGGAGCCATGACCTGGGTGGCAATATCTTCGCTGCTCAGCATTGGGGCCGCGCTGATGCTGGCGTGGGCCTACGCCCGGGCCGAGGCACAAGTGCTGGTGCCGATGGAATACAGCGCGTTCGGCTGGGCCGCCGCGGTCGGCTGGCTAGCGTTCCGCGAGCTGATCTCGACCCCCACTCTGGCCGGGGTGGCGCTGATCGTCGCCGCCTGCCTGGTCGCAGCAAGGCGCACCCCGCCCGAGCCCACCGTCGTATAGCTTTTCTGCTTAGCGGCAGGTG
>JANMQW010000159.1:0-13208 GCA_031370725.1 Novosphingobium sp. | reverse complement strand
CAAATCCTACGCCCAATTTTTTGCTTGTGCAATGCAGCATGAAACGGCAGTCGAGCCTGGCAACGCTCGAGGACGGCCCGCTACCACGAGGCTTCCCGGCGCTGCGCAGGTGGGACGACGCGTCAACTTTTGAAGGATTTTGACATGCGCACGTCCGTTTCGGCCATTTCGGCCGCCATTCTCCTTGGCCTCGGGCTGGGGGCAAGTCCCGCTTTCGCCGAAGATACTGCTCCGCCGAGTGATTTCACGTTCAGTGGCTATGCCCAGGGAGTGTCCGACTATCGCTTCCGCGGACTTTCGCTCTCGGGCGGCGATTTCGCGGTCCAGGGCACGATCAACCTAAACCATTCGAGCGGCTTCTATGTCGGAACCTGGGCGTCGAGCCTCGAAGACACGCCGGTTTACGGCAGCACCGAGGTCGACCTCTATGGCGGTTGGACAGGCGCACTGGGCGGCGGCATCACCGCCGACGTTGGGTTGCTGTACTATGCCTATCCCAACGGTCACGTCGGCAAGGCCGAATATTTCGAGCCCTACGCCTCGCTGACCGCGGCGATCGGCCCGGCCACCGCCAAGCTCGGCGTCGCTTATGCGCCGAGCCAGGATTCGCTGGGCAACGACGACAACACTTATGTCTATGGCGAACTGGGCGCGGGAATCCCCAACACCCCGATCTCGGTTGCGGCGCACCTGGGGTATGCCGACGGCGTGCAATCGCCCGATCTGCTGACCGGCAGCGGCACCGGCGGCGGGTTCGATTATTCGGTCGGCGCGACTTACGCCATCACGCCGAAGTTCTCGGTCGGCGCGAGCTACGTCGGGGTCGATGGCAATTCGATCAAGAACTTCTCCGACGACACCATTGTAGCGACGGTCAAACTGGCGTTCTGAGCTGTTTCAAGGGTGACGCAGGGACCCGCGCCGGGAAGCCGGCGCGGGTCTTGCTGTTTGAGGCACATCGCTTGAAGACTGTGGTTCTTGTTGTAGGACGTACCCCTCGGCAAAACAGGCAAGCGTGATGACGAAATATCTTCATACGATGATCCGGGTTAGCGATCCGGCGGCCACGGTCGCGTTCTTCGCGTTGTTCGGGGTGAATGAGGTGCGCCGGTTCGACAGCGAGCAGGGCCGCTTCACTCTGATCTTCCTCGCCGCGCCGGGGCAGGAACACGTCGCCGAGGTCGAGTTGACCCACAACTGGGACCCCGAGGCTTACACCGGGGGGCGCAACTTCGGCCACCTCGCTTATCGAGTCGATGATATTTACGCCACCTGTCAGCGGCTGATGGATGCCGGGGTCACGATCAACCGCCCCCCGCGCGACGGCCACATGGCGTTCGTGCGCAGCCCAGACGGGATCTCGGTCGAGTTGTTGCAGGATGGCAGCCTCCCCCCACAGGAGCCGTGGGCGAGCATGGCGAACACCGGCGAATGGTGAGCTAGGGCGCGGCGCGACCCGCAAACCGCAGCACGGCAAACCCCATAAGCGCCGAGACCAGCGAGCCTGCCAGCACGCCTAGCTTTGCCTCCTCGATCAGGGCGGGATTGCCCGGAAACGCCAGCCCGGCGATGAACAGGCTCATGGTGAAGCCGATCCCGCACAGCAGCGCGATGCCCCAAAGCTGGAGCAGCGTCGCACCTTCGGGGCGCCGCGCCAAACCCAGCTTCTCGGCGATCGTCAGGCTGGCGAAGATTCCCGTTTGCTTGCCGATCACCAGCCCCAGCGCGATGGCCAGCGGCAGCGGCGCGAACACCGCGCCGACATCGCCCAGCACCACCCCTGCATTGGCCAGTCCGAACAGTGGCACGACCGCGAATCCGCTCCATGGCACGAGCTGGTGCTCCATCCGCAGCAGCAGCGAATCATGCGTGCGTTTCCCGGGGCGCAAAGGAATCATCAACGCGGCGAGCACCCCGGCGACGGTCGCATGGACGCCAGAGTGGAGCACTGCGAACCACAGCGCGATGGCGAGAACTCCATAGGGCGCGATCCGGTCGACCCGCCAGTGGTTGAGCAGCGCCAACACTCCCAGCAGCGCCCCCGCTGCCGCCAGCCATGCCAGTTCGATCCCCGCCGTATATGCCAGCGCAATGATCGCCACCGCGCCCAGATCGTCGACGATCGCCACGGTCAGCAGAAACAACCGTAACGATTTCGGCACGCGCTTTCCCAATAGCGCGACGACCCCCATGGCAAACGCAATGTCGGTCGCGGCGGGGATCGCCCAGCCGCGCGCCAGCCCGGCGGTCGGACCCGCGATCAGCAGGTAAATGGCCGCCGGGGCGGCCATTCCCGCGGCCGCGGCGATCACCGGCATCCGCCGTGTCGCGGGCCGAGACAGTGCGCCATCGAGCACCTCGCGCTTAATCTCCAGCCCGACCACGAAGAAAAACAGCGCCATCAGCCCGTCGTTGATCCACAGATGAAGCGTCGTCAGCTTCGCCACCGGGGTCCACCCCAGCGGATCGTGGAGCAGCGCGTGATAGGCGGGTTCGAGCGCGCTGTTGGCCGCGATCAGTGCGGCCGCCGCAGCGATCATCAGGACGATCCCGGGACCTGCTTCGTCGTGGAACAGGCGCCGTAGGGCGACGGATAACAGGCGGCGGCGGCGCTGGATCATGCTGGGGCATTTCGGGGATTCGGCGACCCGTTGCAAGCTGTGGCGGGGCGCGATAGGCTGGCTCTGTCGTGTCGGGGGGCACGCGAAGGGGGAGCATGAGGGGACCGTTCGGGCTTGGTGGGTTCGACCCGTTGCAATGGCTCGAGATTATCGAGCACGAACTGCTGCTGTTTGCGGCGGTATTCTTTCTGCTCGGCGCGCTTGATGAGCTGGCGGTCGATCTCGCCTGGCTGCGCCTCAAGTTGCTCGGCCGGACCCATCCGCACCGATTCAATGCAGCGCCCGATGCCCCGTTGCGCGGGATCGCCGCGGTACTGGTTCCCGCCTGGCGCGAGGCCGATGTCGTCGCCGCAATGCTCCGCCATTGTCGCGAAAGCTGGCCGCAGCGCGAGTTGCGGATCTACGCCGGCTGCTATCGCAACGACCCGGCGACGCTGGCCGCACTGGCCCAAGGTGCCGCGACCGACGCGCGCATCCGCGTCGTGGTTCACGCCGCTGATGGCCCGACCACGAAGGCCGATTGCCTCAATCGACTGTATGCCGCGCTGGCTGCCGACGAGCGCCGCAGCGGGGTGCGCGCGCGCAGCGTGATTCTCCACGATGCCGAGGACATGGTCCATCCCGCTGCGCTGGCGCTGATCGACGCCACGCTGGAGACCGCCGATTTCGTCCAGCTTCCGGTGATCCCGGTGCCGCAACCGCGCTCGCGGTGGATCGCCGGGCACTATGGCGACGAATTCGCAGAGGCTCACGGCAAGACGATGGTGGTGCGCGATTCGCTTTCCGCCGGGTTGCCCGCCGCCGGGGTCGGCTGCGGTTTCGCGCGTGCCATGCTCGATCTGCTGGCCGAAAAGCGCGGCGGCCCCGGCCCGTTCGCGGCCGAATCGCTGACCGAGGACTACGAGATGGGCCTGCTCATCGCCGAAGCGGGTGGACGCCAGCGGTTTGTCCGCGCCACCGCGCCCGACGGCGGGCTCATCGCGACGCGCGAATTGTTCCCCGACGATCTGGGCGTGGCGGTGCGCCAAAAAACCCGCTGGCTCCACGGCATCGCCTTTCAGGGGTGGGACCGGCTCGGCTGGCACGGGCGCTTCGCGGAACGCTGGATGCGGCTGCGCGATCGGCGCGGGCCATTGACCGCACTGGTCCTGGCCGCAGCCTATCTCCTGATCGTGATCTGGGCGGTGCTGTTTCTCGCCGAGCGCGCCGGATGGGTCGATCCGGCGCCGCTCTCGCCCGCGCTGATCGTGCTGTTGTGGGTCAACTTCGCCAGCTTCATCTGGCGCTCCGCGTTCCGCTTCGGGTTTACCGCGCAAGCCTATGGCTGGGTCGAGGGGCTGCGCGCGATCCTGCGGATACCGTTCGCCAACGTCATCGCGATCATGGCCGGACGCCGTGCCACCGCAGCCTACCTGCGCAGCCTGCTGGGTGGCGCGGTGTTGTGGGAAAAGACCCCGCACCCAGTCCACGCCAGCTTGCTAACGCCTGCGCGCGAGGTGCGAGCATGAGCGCCTTGCGCCGCCGTGGCCAGCCACTCGCCGTGCTCGTGTTCGTTCTGGCGAGCTGGATCGGGGTGCGCGCTGCGGTATGGGAGCCATCGTTTGCGCTGCCCGGGTTGTCCGGGCTGGTCGAAGCACCGCGAGCGCGGCCTGCGCCCAACGTCCCCCGGCAAACGGCGGTGCGCGATCCGGATGATGCCAGTGGCGCCGTGGTCGCCGGTGCGGACCTGCCCGCCGCTTCGCCACCGTCTCGCGAAGTCCTCCAACCCCAGACGATCCTAGCGCCCCACGAACCGGCGTTGCCGCTGGCATCGGGCATCCGCGAGGCGTTGCAACCGCCACAGTCGCCAGCGCCGGGTGCGGGACAGGTTCCGTTCGACCCGCCTCGCCTCGCCGCCGCGCACCAGTTACTCTACCTTGCCGCGCTGGGCCGTTTGCCGCTGCCTGCGAGTCTCGCGCTGATCGCCGCTCCGCTGCAGGCAGCGCAAGCCCCGCATCCTGTGCTGACCGCGTTGCCGACCCCAACCAGCCGGCGCTGGTCGGGCGACGCCTGGCTGCTTGTGCGGCGCGGCTCGGGCGGGCTCGCCGCCGCTTCCGGCTTCCCCGCCTATGGCGCGAGCCAGGCGGGCGGGGTGATCCGCTTCGCCCTCGCCCCCGCTTCGCCGCATGCCCCGCAGGCGTACCTGCGCGTTAGCCGCGCTGTCGGGGGCTTCAACGAGAGCGAGCTTGCCGCCGGACTTTCTGCCCGCCCGTTCGCCGACCTGCCATTGCGTCTGCTAGGCGAAGCCCGGGTCCAGCGCAGTGCGGGCGTCACCCGGGTCCGACCCGCAGCCTCGCTGGTCAGCGAGTTCCCGCCGCTGCGACTACCGCTGGGGATCGCGGGTGAGGCCTATGTCCAGATCGGCTATGCCGCTGCGCCGATCGGAGGAAGGCGCGGAGCCACCCCGTTCTTCGACGTCAAGGCGATCGCCGACCACAAGCTGGCGAGCGTGGGTCCTGCGGAACTGAGGCTGGGCGGCGGGGTTTGGAGCGGCGGTCAGAAGGGCGCCGCCCGGCTCGATCTGGGCCCGCGCGCTAGCCTGCGCCTTGCGACCGGCCCGGCGACCTCGCGCCTGGCGCTCGACTGGCGTTTTCGCATGGCAGGCAATGCGCGCCCGGCCTCGGGTCCGACGCTGACCCTTTCGGCGGGATTCTAGCAGCCTCGCCGTTCCCATCGTGATCCGCTTGGTTTAGGCCACTCCCCAGGATGGATGTCTACCTCCCCATCGCCAACCTTTCGGTCAACGGCCTGGTGATCGTCGGTCTCGGCGCACTGATGGGAATCCTGTCAGGTATGTTCGGGGTTGGCGGGGGGTTCCTGACCACCCCGCTGCTGATATTCTACGGTATTCCTCCCACCGTCGCCGCCGCCAGCGCGGCCAGCCAGGTAACCGGCGCGAGCGTATCCGGCGTGTTCGCGCACACCCGGCGCGGCGGAGTCGATTACTTGATGGGCGGGGTGATGGTTGTCGGCGGGGTGTTCGGGACGCTGGTCGGCGCAGTCCTGTTCCGGCTGCTCCAGGAACTCGGCCAGATCGATACCGTGATCAACATCCTGTATGTGATCATGCTCGGCGCGATTGGCGGAATGATGGGCAACGAGGCGATCCAAAGCCTGCGCGCGATGCGCAGCGGCAAGCGCCTGCCCGCGCGCAAGCGGCGCCACCACCCGCTGGTCGCCAACCTGCCGTGGCGCTGGCGGTTCTATCGGTCGGGGCTGTATATCTCGCCGCTGGCGCCGCTGCTGCTTGGCTTTTCCACTGGCATCCTGACGATGCTGCTGGGTGTGGGCGGCGGGTTCATCCTGGTTCCGGCGATGCTCTATATCCTGGGGATGAGCGCCAGCGTGGTGGTCGGCACATCGCTGTTCGAGATTCTATTCGTGACGATGGTCTCGACGATGATGCATTCGCTGACCACCAAGGCGGTCGACATCGTCCTGGCTATTTTGCTGCTGATCGGTTCGGTTTCGGGCGCGCAGATCGGGGCGAAATTAGCGCAGAAGGCGCGGCCCGAATATCTGCGTCTGATCCTGGCCGGGATCGTCATCCTCGTCGCGCTACGCCTGGCAGTGGGGCTCGGCTATCGCCCCGACGAGATTTATACCGTGACCCCGCTGTGAGGTTCCTGACCGCCCTGCTTCTGCTGATCTTGCTCGGTGCTGCGCGCGATCCGATCCTGGTGCCCGAAATTTCGCAACACGAGATCCAGGTCCAACAGGGCTTTACCGGCACCGACCTTCTCCTGTTCGGCGCGATCCTGACCCCCGAAGGCACCCGCGCGGCGCAGGGCTATGATATCGTCGTGGTGCTCCAGGGCCCTGGCCGTTCGATTGTGCTGCGCGAAAAGCAGAAGGTTGCCGGGGTTTGGATCAACGCCGACAGCAGCGAGTTCCGCTCGGCCCCGGCGTTCTTCGCGGTGGCCTCGTCGCGCCCGATCAAGGACATCGTCGATGATCGTACCGCAGCAATCTATGAGCTGGGGCTGCCCTGGCTCCAACTCTCTCCGATCGGCGCGATCGATCCAAAGCAGCAGGCGCGGTTCGCTTCGGGACTGGTCGACCTGATGCGCCGCCAGGCGCTTTACCAGCAGGACGAGGGCGCGGTGAAGGTCAGCGGCGGGGTGCTCTACCAAGCCCGGATTTCGCTGCCCTCCAGCGTGCAGACCGGAACCTACACCGCCGAGACATTCGCCATTTCGCGCGGCAAGGTCGTCGCTGCGGCCTCGACCACAGTGGCGGTGCGCAAGCTCGGGTTCGAGCGCTTCGTTGCCGACCAGGCGCAGCGCAACGGGCTGTGGTACGGGCTCAGCGCGGTGCTGATGTCGGTGTTCATGGGCTGGGTCGCGGGACGCCTGTTCGCGTTGGTGTAATCTGGTCTCACTGGCATGGATACGGCGCCCGAAGTTTTTTCGGCACTCCGTTGATCCTGAACCTGTCGAAAGACTCTCCCGCGAAACAAGCTTACCCGATCTTAACCGCCCCCGCCTATTCCCGCCGCCATGGATACACCCATTGATAACCGTGGACCGGGCGCGATCTCGGATATGAGCAGGTACGGTCTGGACGCAGCCCAGCCCGCCGCCGTCAGCGACTTTCACCGGCCGCAGCGGCCCGCAGGCGGGGGCGTCGCCGCTTCGGCTCCCGCCCCCGCGCCGCGTATCGAGCAACCGACCAACTCGCGCAATGCGCTCGAGCCGTTGGGCATGGTGATCGAGATAGCGGGTTCGGGATCGCGCATCGCGCTCGATCTGGGGCGGCTCGAAGAGTGCGCCGCAGATGCCGATCCGTCGGTGGCGCTGGCCGGGCAGGTCGGCAGCCAGATCAAGATCCGAGTCGGCAACACCTGGCTGCTCGCCAGCGTACGCACCCAGCGCTCCGACGAGACGATCCCCGGCGGGATCGTCGCCGCGATCGACTTCCTGGGCGAAGGCGACGAGGAAAAGCTGACCGGCAAGATTTATCACTTCCGCCGCGGTGTGACCCGCTATCCGATTCCCGGCGCGCTTATCTATCCCGCGACCAGCGCCGATTTGCGCCAGATCTATGCCAGTGACGGGCGCACGGCGATCACCGTCGGTACGGTGTATCCGACAAAGGACATCCGCGCCGGGTTGTATATCGACGCGATGCTGGGCAAGCACTTCGCACTGCTCGGCTCGACCGGTACCGGCAAATCGACCAGCGCCGCGCTGATCCTTCACAAGATCTGCGAGGCGGCCCCCGAGGGGCACATCGTGATGATCGATCCGCACGGTGAGTATTCCGCTGCGTTTCGCCATTCCGGGCAGCTATTCGACGTTTCGAATTTGAACATGCCGTATTGGCTGATGAACTTCGAAGAGCATTGCGAGGTGTTCGTCACCGCCCGCGGCAGCGAGGCGCAGGATGATCGTGATATCCTCGCCAAATGCCTGCTCGCGGCGCGGGGCAAGAACCGCCTGGCCGAGACCATGGGAAAGATCACGGTCGATTCGCCGATCCCTTATCTTTTGTCCGACCTGTCGAGCGGTATCCAGAACGAGATGGGGCGGCTCGACAAGGCGACTTCGACCGCGCCGTTCATGCGGCTCAAGAGCAAGATCGACGAGATCAAGGCCGATCCGCGCTTTCAGTTCATGTTCTCGGGCATGCTGGTCGGCGATACCATGGCCGAATTCATCGCCAAGGTTTTCCGCTTGCCTTCCAACGGCAAACCGATCTCGATCATCGACGTTTCGGGTGTACCTTCGGACATCACCTCGACCGTGGTCGCGGTGCTCAGTCGGCTGGTGTTCGACTATGCGATCTGGTCGCGCGACGATGTTACTCGCCCGATTCTCCTCGTTTGCGAGGACGCGCACCGTTATGTTCCCAACGAGAAGAGTGCCGATAATTCTTCGGTGGGGCGGATCCTGTCGCGGATCGCCAAGGAAGGGCGCAAGTACGGGATCAGCCTGGGGTTGATTACCCAGCGCCCATCGGATCTGGCCGAAGGCGTGCTCAGCCAGTGCGGCACGATCATCTCGATGCGTCTCAACAACGATCGCGATCAGGCCTTCGTCAAAGCGGCGATGCCCGAAGGCGCGCGCGGATTCCTCGATTCGATCCCCGCGCTGCGCAACCGCGAATGCATCATCTGCGGCGAAGGCGTTTCGATCCCGATCCGGGTGAGTTTCGACGAGCTTGAGGAATACAAGCGCCCGGCATCGGCCGACCCTTCGTTCTCCGATTTGTGGAACAACAGCGGCGGCGAGGAGGAGCAGGTCCAGCGCGCTGTTTCGCGCTGGCGCGCGCAAGGGCGGTAACTCTCGCTACGGACGCTGGCATAGTGCCGTCAGTCTCCCTATGTTCGCTGAGTGAGAGCGATCGGAAGCAGCGAAGCAGAGCACGACGATCCACCGCCCGCGCTGCTTTCGCGCGTGTTGCGGCGGTTCCTGCTGTGGTTCTATCGCACCCGCGGATGGACCGCGACTGGCGCGGCGCCGGCCGACCTGCGCGGGGTAATCATCGCTGCGCCGCATACTTCCAATTGGGATTTCGTCAACTTCATCGGGCTGACCGACGCGCTTGGCGTCAAGGCGCACTTCATGGGGAAGAAGGAGCTGTTCCGCTGGCCGCTCAACCGCTTCATGCACGACATGGGCGGGGTACCGATCGATCGCGCGAGCCGCAACGATTACGTCGCGCTGATGATCGCCGAATTCGCCCGCCGCAAGCACTTCCTGCTGACCGTCGCGCCCGAAGGCACGCGCGGGGCGGTGCGGACCTGGCGCACCGGGTTCTACCACATCGCGATGGGCGCCAAAGTGCCGCTGGTGGTCGGGATGATGGACTATGGCAAAAAGACCGGCGGGCTGGGTGCGGCGATTTGGCCAACCGGGGACTATGCCGCAGACATGAAGAAGATCGCCGAATATTATCGCAGCGTGACCCCGCGCAATCCGGCGCGCGGCGGAACCGATTTCGGGGTGCTGGGCGGAGATAAGGCCAATGCCTGAGGGGACAATGATTCAGGGGTTGCTGGCGAATGCGGCGCTGACCGTGGCGACAATGGCCGCGCTGTGGCTGATCGCGGTGCGGATCAAAGACGTCAGCTTCATCGATGCGGTGTGGGGCGGCGGGATGGCGTTGCTGGCGCTGGCGAGCTGGGTTCAGATGGGTGAGCCAGGCGCGCGCGCCACGCTGATCATGGTGATGACCGTGCTGTGGGGTGCGCGGCTCGGACTGCACCTGTTCGTGCGCTGGCGGGCCCACGGCGAGGACCCACGTTATGCCCGGATGCTGGGCAAGGCCAAGGAGCGCGGCAACTTTGCCGGGGCAGCGCTCAAGGGAGTGTTCGCCCCGCAGGCGGTACTGTTGTTCTTCACCTGCTTACCCGCGCAGATGGGCATCCTTGCCAGTCCCGACCCCGCCCCGCTGGGAGCGCTGGCGCTGGCCGGGCTCGCGCTGTGGAGCGTCGGCGTGTTCTTCGAATGGGTCGGTGACTGGCAGCTATCCCGCTTTCGCGCCGATCCGAAGACTAAGGGCAAAGTGCTGGACACCGGGCTGTGGAAATATACCCGCCATCCCAACTATTTTGGCGATGCTTGCGCATGGTGGGGCATCTGGCTTGCCGCCGCCGAAGCCGGATGGTGGGTCGCCGCGGCCAGCGTAATCGGGCCGCTGTTCCTGACTTTCACGCTGACCAAATGGTCGGGCAAGCCGCTGCTCGAACGCGGTATGGCCAAACGGCGGCCCGACTATGCGGCCTATGTCGAACGGACTTCGGGGTTCGTTCCATGGCCACCGAAGGGGTGATTACTTCGACATTGCTTCCGGCTTCTTGGGGGTCACCGCCGGATTGAGATCGATCACCCGTTCCTCCAGCGGTGCAGCGCGCGGAGGGACCGCCTTGAGCCACGCTTCCAGCGCATCGATATCGGTTCCGCCGATCGCCGCATCGCGCTGCTTGGCCAGACCCGAGAAGCTGTCGCCGCCGTTGGCGAGGAAGTTGTTGGTGGTCACGCGATAGGTTTTGCCCGGGTCGATCTCCACGCCGTCCAGCGCCATCGTCACCACCCGCGCGCCTTCGGGCCGGGCCATGTCGACGCTGTACGAAAAGCCTTGGCTGGGGCAAAGGAACTGGACCGGCTGGTTGGCATCGAACCCCTGTTCGAGCACCGCCTTGAGCTCGACCCCGCTCAGTGTCTGGGTGACCAGGTCGTTGGCGAACGGCTGCACCGTATAGAGCTGGCCGAAGGTCACCGAACCATCGGCGGCCGGCGCGATTTGCGATGGCGCGCGCAACCCGAACACGTTCATCAGCGCGATCTGCGCACCCGCCTTGCGCGTCGCCGCCAACTGGGCATCGGCGACGAGGTTGCCTAGGCTGCCACCCTTGTTCGAGGCGTCGCCACCCGGACGCTCGACGATGCCGCCAAGCTTGCCCACCGGGCGCTCGATGAAATCCTTCGAGGCGGCGACATACCTCGCGATATAGGCTGCGATGTCGGGCCGAGGCGCGAACTGCGGATAGAGGGCGGTCGTGTGCAGATTGCCACGCGCGTTGGTATAGCCGGGACTCTGGACGATCACGTTGCGCGCGTTCTTGGCAACGACCCGATGTGTCGCGGGATCGATGGTCAACGCGATGTCGGTCACAAGTTCACCGAATACCCCTGCGCTGGTCAGCAGGAACGGCTTGGCCGGATTGAATGTGCGGTAGTCGCAGACATAGGCCCAATGGGTGTGGCCGGAGACGACTACGTCGATCTGAGAGTCCAGGCGGTCGAGGATCGAGCGAATGGTACCGTTGAAGCCCGCGCAGCCGCTGGGATCGGGTACGATCTTGGTGTCGGTGCGCCCGCCCTGGTGGATCAGGAGGACGATCGCGTCAGCCCCTTGCGCCTTCAGCTTCGGAACCAAAGCATTGATCGTCTCGGCCTCGTCGGCAAAAGTCACACCCTGTAGATTCTCCTTGGCGGTAAGGTCGGAAGTTTCCTTGAGTGTCGCCCCGATGAACCCGATCGTCACCTTGCGCCGCCCGCTTCCGAAGATTTTGATGCCGGTGGCGGGAAACAGTGTCTGGCCGTCGGGACGAATCGAGTTCGCCGCCAGGAACGGGAACTTCGCTCCTGCCCATTGCTCGAGCTGGCACGGCTTACGCGCCGCCAGCGGCTGGCATCCGCCGCCCGCAAGACGCTTCAATTCAGCCACCCCGCGATCGAACTCGTGGTTGCCGACCGCGTTGAAATCGAGCCCGATGCGGTTCATCACGCCCACCGCAGGCTCATCGAGATAGAGCGACGAAGCGAGCTGCGAGGCACCGATGAGGTCTCCGGCGGAAACGGTGACATGGTTGAGGTATTTGGCGCGCACGCTGTCGATCGCGCTCGCGAGCCACGCCGCGCCGCCCGCCGGGACCGCGATGACCGGAACGCTCTCGCCGGGGAGGCGGACGTCGTCCTTGGGATCGACCGAGGCACCCGCCGGGACGATTGTTGGCACTGCCTGCTTGGGCGGCTCAAGCGCGCCGTGGAAATCGTTGATTGCAATGATGCCTACCTCGACCGGGGCCGTAGCCTGGCGGGGCACCGTGGTGCAGCCCGCGATGGCAGGGATGAGGAAAGCGGCGAGCAGGCGCGAAAGCGAAATCATTCCGGCCGGTTAGCGCATGGCGAATACCGCGTCAGGAATTTTCGTTACCGTTCGATTGAAATGCTGCACCTGCGAGCCTAAATTTGCGATGACGCGACGGAAGGAATCTATCGCTATGCCGACCAGCACGATCGCCCCCGGGGACGAACTCGATCCGCTGCACGATCGCGCGGTCGATGCCGCGCTCGGGATCATCCAGGAACGCGGGCACGCCGCGCTGAGCCTGGGCGAAGTCGCCAACCGTCTGGGGCTGACGGTCGTCGCGCTCCAGCGCAGCTTCGAGACGTACGACGATCTGCTGGAAGGCGTGGCCGAACGCTGGTTCCGCGCCAAAGTGCGGATCATGGAGGACGTCGTCGCCTCCGATCTGCCGCCGCGGCGCAAGATGTACGAATTCTTTGCGCGCCGGTTCATCCTGCTGCGCGACAGCTTTCGCGCCGATCCGGTGCTGTTCCAGATGCACTGCGATCTGGGCAACCAGCATTTCGAGGTGGTCCGCAGCTATGTCGATCTGGGCGACCACTATCTGTGCGAGATCATCGGCGAGGCGATGTCCGACAGGCACTTCCCCGGCCTGTCCATCGACGAGGCGCTGAGCCTGATCAACCAGATGACCTCGGCTTACGTCAACATCGCGCTGATGGTGATGATCATGGACAGGCTGAGCGAAGCCAAGCTGGCGCGAATCGTCGATACGATCTTCGATGGGCTCTCAGCCGAAGACCGCGGCGCGATCGGCGTGCGAGACTTGCGCGCCGCCTGAAGGGTTGCGCCCTTCCTCCGATCTGGCATCGTGCCGCGCGGGAGAATGGACATGGCGGAAACGAGTCGGCAGGATTTCGACGCGATCGTTGTCGGCGCAGGATTCGCCGGGCTGTATATGCTCCACAAGCTGCGCGGACTCGGGCTCACCGCGCGGGTGATCGAGGCCGG
>JANMQW010000148.1:0-9450 GCA_031370725.1 Novosphingobium sp. | reverse complement strand
CGCTCGACCGCGCCGACGCAGAAGCCTGCTAGGTCATAGTCGCCCGCCGCATACATTCCCGGCATTTCAGCGGTCTCGCCCCCGATCAGCGCACACCCGGCAATCTTGCAGCCATCGGCGATCCCCGCAACCACGCGTTCGGCGACCCCGTTATCGAGCTTTCCCGTGGCGAAATAATCGAGGAAGAACAGCGGCTCGGCGCCCTGGACGATCAGATCGTTGACGCACATCGCAACCAGATCGATGCCGATCGCATCATGCCGGTCGTGGTCGATCGCTAGCTTGACTTTGGTCCCCACGCCATCGTTGGCGGCGACCAGCAAGGGGTCGGTGTACCCCGCGGCCTTGAGATCGAAGAAGCCTCCAAAGCCGCCCAATTCGGCGTCGGCGCCGGGACGCGCGGTCGACTTCGCGAGCGGGCCGATCGCCCTGACCAGTGCGTTACCCGCAGCGATCGAGACTCCGGCTTTGGCGTAAGTATAGCTTTCCGGGGGTGCGTTGCTGGCCATCGCCGCGCCGCCTACCGCTTTCCGGCTTTCATTTCCACACGCCTTTGGGCAAAAGCCTCGGCAACGTCCGCAGCCGGGCGATAAAGATGCCTTTTGGAGTTCGTTTGGCCGCCGCGCGCCCCCTGACTTTCACGTCCGCCACCAGTCTACGCCGCGCCCTGATGGTGCTGGCGCTGTTACTGCTCGGCGTTTTTTCGTTGCGCCTGGTGGCCCAGGTCGAGGGCGAGCGCGGGATCGCGCCGATTGCCAGCAACGGCGATTTCGAAGTCGACGGGCTGGTTGTCCAGACCACCGGCGACAGCGCCGAAGACGCGCGCGAAAAGGGCTGGAAAGAAGCGCAGAAGCTCGCGTGGGACAAATTGTGGACCGAGACCGGGCACAGCGGCAAGGCCCCCGCGCTGGCCGAGGGGACGATCGATTCGATGGTCTCGGCGGTGGTGATCGAGCGTGAGCAGATGGGGCCGCACCGCTACATCGCCAGCCTCGGGGTGATCTTCGATCGGGCGCGTGCAGGCGAAATTCTGGGGATGAGCGGCGAACGTTCGCGCTCGGCCCCACTGCTGATCGTGCCGGTCACGTACTCGGGTGGCGCGGCCACGCTGTTTGAAGTGCGCACGCCATGGCAAAAAGCGTGGGCCGAATACCAGACCGCCAACAGTTCGATCGACTATGTCCGCCCCAACGGCGCGGGAGGCGAGTCGCTGTTGCTCACCGCTGGCCAGATCGAGCGTCGTAGCCGCACCTGGTGGCGCAATATCCTCGACCAGTTTGGTGCAGCCGACGTGATCATGCCGCTCGCGCGGATCGAGCGGCAGTGGCCGGGCGGCCCGGTCAAGGGCACCTTCACCGCACGCTATGGGCCTGACAACACCTACCTCGGCGACTTCACCCTGACCGCGCCCAGCGAGGCCGCGCTGCCCGCGATGCTGCGTCAGGCGATCGCCCGGCTGGACGGGATTTACGCGGCCGCGCTGGCCGCGGGTACGCTCAGCCCCGATCCCTCGCTGTTTGCCGAACAGCCCATCGATCCGACATTGATCGATCGAATCCTTGGCACGATCGAAAAGGTCGCTCCCGCGGCGGTTGTTCCCGCCGGAACAGCACCCCCTGTCGCCACACCGGTGCCGGTACAGTCTGCTGCGGCGATCTCCAGCATCACCGTCCAGTTCGCGACACCCGATGCCGCCGCGGTCGATGCCGGGCTCAGTTCGGTGCGCGGCGCGGCCGGGGTTCAGAGCGCGAACATCACCAGCGTCGCGGTTGGTGGTACTTCGGTTATGCGGGTCAGCTTTGCGGGCGACGCCGACGCCCTGCGCGCGGCACTTCAGGCGCGCGGCTGGCAGGTGTCGCAAGGGGGCGGCGCGCTGAGCATTCGGCGTTAGGCCGCTATCAGTCATGGCCCAATTCGCGCTTCCCCTGACTATCGGCGCCGATCGTGCCGCGCGGATCGTTGTGGGTCCGTCCAATCAGGCGGTGATCGATGCTTTCGCGCGCGCTGCCGAGTGGCCGTTCCGCACTGCGATCCTCTCCGGCCCATCGCGTTCGGGCAAGACGCTGCTGGCGCGGTGGTTTGCCGAAAACGCTCACGGCGAGGCAATCGACGATGCCGATAGCGTGCCTGAAAACGATCTGTTCCACCGCTGGAACCGCGCCCAGGCGAGCGCCACGCCGCTGTTGCTGGTCACTGCGCGTGCGCCCGGCGCATGGCCGATCGCGCTGCCCGATCTGGCCTCACGGTTAAGCGCAGCGCTGTTGCTAGAGATCGGCGCGCCCGACGATGCGATGCTTGCGGCGTTGATTTCCGATCACGCAGGCCGCCATGGGCTGGTGCTGGGAGAGGGGGCGAGCGCGTGGCTGCTTCCCCGGATCGAGCGCAGCCACGCCGCGGTCGAGGCTCTGATCGCCGAAATCGACCGGCTGAGCCTTGAGCGCAAGCAACCCGTCACCATATCGCTGTTGCGCGAGGCGCTCTCGCCGCTTGGCACAGAGACTCAACCTCGCTTGCTTTAAGCGGCGAACGGTGAAAGAATCGGGGCGAATATGTTCGACCGCCTGACCAATTACCTGGATTCGATCCACGCGCGCGATCCGGCGCCGCGCTCGCGCTGGGAAATCCTGCTTTATCCCGGGCTTGTGGCGATGGGAATGCACCGCATTGCCCACTGGCTGTTCGAGGGCGAGTTGTATTTCCTCGCTCGGCTGGTCAACCATATCTCGCGCTTCCTTACCGCGATCGACATCCATCCCGGCGCCACGATCGGCCGCCACCTGTTTATCGACCACGGATTTACAGTGATCGGCGAAACCGCTGTCATCGGCGACAACGTGACGATCTATCAGTGCGTCACGCTGGGCGGGACCAACCCGGCCAACGGCGTTGGCGGCAAGCGCCATCCGACCTTGCTCGACAACGTGATTGTCGGGTCAGGCGCTCAGATCCTTGGGCCGATCGTGGTCGGCAGCCGCGCCCGCATCGGCGCCAACGCAGTGGTCACCGACGATGTGCCCGAAGGCGCGACGATGGTTGGGGTCAAGGCGCGCTCGACGCTGGTCGCGGCCGAGACATGGCAACGCGATTTCATCCCCTACGGCACTCCATGCAAGGAACGCTGCGAGCCGTGCGAACCTGCCGAGCAGGGCGTTCAGCGGTTGATCGAGCTGGAGACCGAACTGGGCGCGCTCAAACAGCAGGTCGCCGCGCTGGCGGGAACCAGGGTCTCGGCAGTGCAGGGCGCGGCAAAGCCGGCCGCCCCGCGCAAGCGCAGCGGAGCCTGATCGGGAATGCGCGGATCGGACTTTTCACCGCCCGCCGCCGCCAGCATTATCCCATTTCCGCGCAGCCTGCCGTTGCAGGTCGGGTTCGAGCGTAGCGAATTGACGCGGATCCTCGACTTGTACGGACGGATGGTCGCGGCGGGCGAATGGCGCGACTACGCGATGGATTTCGACCGCGACGCCGCCAGCTTCGCCGCCTTTCGCCGCACTGCCGAACGTCCCTCTGCGCGGATCGAAAAGCGTCCCGCGTTGCGCGCCAAGCAGGGCATGTGGACGCTCTATGGCGAAGCCGGACAGGCGCTCAAGCGCGGGCACGAGCTGGCCGGGGTGCTGTTCCCGCTCGAGCGTAAATTGCTGAAGCTGGTCGAGGCTTGAGGATTACCCCAAGCCACCCATTCGGCCCATTGCTGCGACAATCGCCTGGCTCTGCTCGGCGCCCGATTGCGGGACGATCTCGCCGGTGCGATCGATGATCTGAGCCCAGTGGGCGGCGATGCCTTCGGCGGTACGCTCTTCGAGAGGAAGCGCGGCACCCGGCGTCAGGGTCACGAACGAAGCCTGATAGACCCCCGCGCCCGCGCCGATGATCATGTTGGTGGGGGCGTCCTCACTGACCAGAAACACCGCCGCAGGGGTGACGTTTTCCGGCGCCAGCGCCTTGAAGAACGCTTCGGGCATCCCGAGGTCCTCGGTCATCCGCGTCCCCGCAACCGGAGCCAGGGTGTTGACCCGGATGTTGTTCTTGGCGCCTTCGAGATAAAGCGTCTTGGTCAAGCCCGCGAGGCCGAGCTTGGCCGCGCCATAGTTGGCCTGGCCGAAGTTGCCGAACAGCCCGGTCGAGCTGGCAGTCATCAGAATGCGGCCATAATTCTGTTCGCGCATAGTTTCCCACACCGCCTTGGTGGCGTTGGCGCTGCCGATGAGGTGGACCTTCACCACCAGCTCAAAATCTTCCATCGTCATCTTGGCGAACGACTTGTCGCGCAGGATCCCGGCGTTGTTGATCAGGACGTGGACCCCGCCCCAGGCTTCCTTGGCCTTGGCGACCAGTTCTTCCATCTGAGCGAATTCGGCGACGTTGCCGCCGTTCGACATCGCGGTCCCGCCCGCGGCCTCGATCTCCTCGACCACTTTGAGAGCGGCGTCGGAATGGCCGGTGCCGTCGCGCGATCCGCCCAGATCGTTGACCACCACCTTGGCCCCGCGTCGCGCCAGGTCGAGCGCATAAGTGCGGCCCAGCCCGCCGCCGGCCCCGGTGACGATGGCGACGCGGTTTTCGAATGAAATGGTCATGGCAGCTCTCCGGGATTGTGCGGTTTCGCAAGGGCCGATGGCACGCAGCGGTTGCGCTTTCAACCACCAAGCCGTCATGTTGCGATGACGTAACGGCAAGCGGTCGTGTCACTGTCAAATATCTGTCACGCGAGTGGCGTAGAGGCTTCACCGAATCGTCACAATTGCCGACTTGAGGAAACCAGCGCCATGATCCGAACCCGCACGATTTCTGCCCTGGCACTTGCCACTGCTCTGGGCTGGACGGTTCCCGCCAGCGCCCAGTCCGCTGCCGACTTCGCCACGATGAAGGCGCAGATGGAGGCGATGCAGGCGCAGCTCGATTCGATGAAAAGCAAAGTCGACACACTCGAAGGCCAGCTTTCTGCGGCCCAGACCGAAGCGCAAAGCGCAACCGCCGCAGCCCAGAGCGCGAACGCCACCGCGACCAAAGCCAGCGAGGTCGCGACCAAGACCGCGGCCGCAGCGCCCAAGATCGCGTGGAAGGGCGCGCCCGAGTTCAGCGGACCCGACGGGTTCAGCTTCAAGCCGCGCGGTCGGCTTCAGGTCGATGCCGCGGGGGTCAACGGACCGGCGGGGATCAATTCGAAGTCGCTGGGCTATGGTACCGAAGTACGCCGCGCGTATCTTGGCTTCGAGGGGACGCTGCCCGGCAACTTCGGCTATCGCGCGGAAATCGATGTGGCCAACAGCGTGGTCGACATCACAGACCTGTATCTGACCTACAAAGCCAAGCCCGAGCTGACCCTGACGATTGGTCAGCACAAGCCGTTCTGGGGGCTGGAGGAGCTGACCAGCGACCTGTTCACCAGCTTTCAGGAACGCGCTGCGTTCAATTCGGCGTTCGGATTCGAGCGCCGTGTCGGGGCCAGCGCGGCCTATGTCGGCAAAAGCATCATCGTTCAGGGCGGGGTGTTCGCCGACAACGCCGCCGATCTCAACAACGACACCAACAACAGCTACAGCCTCGATGGGCGGGTCGTGTTCATGCCCAAAATCGGCAGCGGACAGCTCCACATCGGCGGTTCAATCCACGATCGCCAGTTCAACGACATTGCCACGACCACGCGCTATCGCGCGCGCCCGTTCGTCCACACCACCGACCTGCGCCTCGTCGATACCAAGGCATTCAGCGCCACCGGCGAAACCAGCTATGGCGGGGAACTCGCCTATATCGCGGGCCGCTTCCACGCGACGGGCGAGGGCCACTGGATCACCGCGCACCGCCCTGGGCTGGCCGATCCCACCTTCTTCGGAGGCTATGCAGAAGTCGGATACATGCTGACCGACGACGAGACCGCCTACAAGAACGGAGTCTACGACCGGATTAAACCAAAGCATCCGCTGGGCAAGGGCGGGATGGGCGCGCTGCAGTTCAACGCGCGCTACGATTTGCTCGACTTGTCCGACGGGCTGATCGTCGGCGGCCGCCAGCAGACCGCCGCGGCTTCGCTATTGTGGATCCCCACCGACTACGTCCGCTTCATCCTCAACTACGGCCATATCTGGATCGACAACGCTGCGGTTTCGGCAGCGGGCGATCGCAAATACACCGCCGATGCCATCGGTATGCGCGCGCAGTTCGACTTCTGAGAGGGTCGGCCTCGCGCAGTTATGGAAACCGCAAGCGATTGCTGGCAAAGCGCGCTGCATGAGTGCTGACACCCCACCCCCGAGCCAACCTTTGGCAATCGTCGTCCTTGCCGCAGGCCAGGGCACGCGGATGAAAAGCGACTTGCACAAGGTCCTCCACCCGATCGCCGGGCGGGCGATGATCGACCACCTGCTGGCGAGTGCCGCCGAACTGGCGCCGGCGCGGCAAGTGGTGGTGGTCGGCAGCGGGCGCGATCAGCTTGAAACGGCACTAGGCGGGCGTGCAACAATCGCGGTGCAGGATCCACAGCACGGCACTGGCCACGCTGTATTGCAGGCCGAAGCGGCGCTGAGCGGGTTCGAGGGCGATGTCCTGATCCTTTATGGCGACGTTCCGTTCGTGCGCGCGCAGACGATGCAGGCGATGCTGCAACGTCTTCATCACAATGATGCCCCCGCAGTTGTCGTGCTTGGTTTCGAGCCCAACGATGCCTTGCAGTATGGACGGGTTCTGGCCCATACCGATGGCCGGATCGCGAAGATGGTCGAATTCAAGGACGCAACCGAGAAAGAGCGCGCCTGCACCTTGTGCAATTCGGGCCTGATGGCGGTGCGCAGCGGCGATCTGTTCGGGCTGCTTGCGCGCGTTGGCGACACCAACAGTCAGGGTGAGTACTACCTCGTCGACATCGTCAACATCGCCAACACCGACGGGCGGACCTGTGCGGTTGTGGTTACCGATGCTCCAGGCGAAGTCGCAGGCATCAACAGCCGCGCCGAACTCGCAGCCGCCGAAGCCCAGTGGCAGGCGGTGCGCCGCGAACAGGCGATGGCCGAAGGTGCCTCGCTTCGCGCATCTGATACGGTATTCTTCAGCTGGGACACCAAGCTGGGCCGCGACGTGACGATCGAGCCCAACGTGGTGTTCGGCCCCGGCGTGTCGGTGGCCGACGGCGCGAAGATCCGCGCGTTCAGCCATCTCGAAGGCGCAACCGTGGGCGAGGGCTGCGAAGTCGGCCCGTTCGCCCGCCTCCGCCCCGGCGCGGTGCTGATGCGCAAGGCCAAAGTCGGCAACTTCGTCGAAGTCAAGGCGACCACGCTGGGCGAGGGCGCCAAGGCCAGCCACCTGACCTACCTCGGCGACGCCACCGTCGGCGCGGGCGCGAACATCGGCGCGGGCACGATCACCTGCAACTATGACGGCTATTTCAAGCACAAGACCGTGATCGGCGACCGCGCCTTCATCGGCAGCAACTCGGCGCTGATCGCCCCGGTGAAGATCGGCGCGGATGCCATTGTGGCGGCGGGGAGCGCGGTGTCACGCGATGTGGCAGAAGGTGAGCTGCGGATGGTGCGGGCGGAACAGCTGGTGAAGCCGGGCTGGGCGGATCGGTTCCACGATGCGATGAAGAAGAAGAAGGCGGAGAAGTGATCGATCGACCGCCGTTGGGATCGATTGATCGCGTGACCTTCTGGAAGCGAGACGAGCTGACAACCGATCTGATTTGCTGCGAAGTGGCGACGTCCGGGAAGGCTTCGACATTTCATGAGGAGATGCCCGAGTGGTCCAGCTTGATCGAGCGCCTTGAGGCACTGAATGGGTTTCGCGCCGATTGGTTTGCGCAGGTCTCCCAACCCCCGTTTCAGCCAACCCCCTTCTTAGCCTACTCAAGGTCGGTCTTGACATGATATCATGATATGATATCGCGATATCAATGACCCGCATCCTCGCCGATCTGCCCGATGACGACATCAAGTGGCTCGACGCCCGCGCGTCCGAGCAGGGCAAGTCGCGCGCGTCGGTGCTGCGCGAAGCGGTGCAGGCCTATCGGGTGGAAGGCGGCGACGACTGGCTTGAGGCGGGCTTCGGACTGTGGGCGCGACACGGCATCGCATTCGATCCGCATGAGTACGAGCGGAAGCGCCGGGCCGAATGGACCCGGCCGTGGGACGACGACTATGAGGAAGTCCGCGCCGAGTCGCCGGATTGCTTCGACGAGTACGACGATCGCGAACGCGCGCATTATCTCGCGCTTCAGGCCAAGGCAGCCGAAAAGCGCAAGCCGGGCACCGCATGAGCGGCTACAGCTTCGACGCCAACATCCTCATCGACGCGCTTTGGGACCATCCTCCGGCCCACGAGGAAATTCGTCGTGCGGGTGCACGTGGCGCGCGGATGTGGATCAGCCGGATGGCGTGGGTCGAAGTCCTGTCCAAGGGTGACGACGCCGTGCTGCGCGAGGCGCTGCGCTTCTTCGGTCGATTCAGCATGGACGAGATCGACGAGGAAACCGCCCTCCGCGCCGCTTCGCTTCGCCGTGAACGGCCCCGATTGAAGTCGCCCGACGCGATCATCCTGGCCTCGGCGCAAGTCCGCGGGCGAGTCCTGATCACACGCAACACGAGGGATTTCCCGGCGCAAATGCCGGGCATCCGCGTCCCCTACACGATTTAGCGAGATTGATCCCATGTGCGGAATCATAGGCATTGTCGGAAAAGAGCAGGTCGCCGACAGGCTCGTCGATGGCCTGAAACGCATGGAGTATCGCGGCTATGACAGTGCCGGCGTATGCACCGTCGCTGTCGATAGCGAGGGGAAGGGTTATCTGATCCGCCGCCGTGCGCCGGGCAAGCTGATCAACCTCGCCGAAGTTCTTGAGCACGACCCGGCGATGGGGACGACAGGCATCGCCCACACCCGCTGGGCGACGCACGGTGCGCCGACCGCGGCCAATGCCCATCCACACGCCACCGCCGAACTCGCGCTGGTCCACAACGGGATCATCGAGAACTACAAGCCGCTGCGCGATGCATTGGCCGCGCGCGGGCGCAGGTTCGAAAGCGAGACCGATACCGAAGTGATCGCGCATCTGGTGTCCGAGCGGGTCGAGGCGGGCGACAGCCCCGAAGACGCGGTCAAGGCGGTGCTCCCCCAACTGCGCGGCGCGTTCGCGCTGGCGATTGCGTTCCGCGCGCACGACGACATGCTGATCGGCGCGCGGCTCGGCTCGCCGCTGGTGGTGGGCTATGGCGAGGGCGAGACCTATCTCGGCTCCGACGCGCTCGCGCTCGCCCCGCTGACCCAGCAGATCTGCTATCTCGAAGAAGGCGACTGGGTCGTGATCCGCAAGGATGGCGCGCAGATCTACGACGTCGCCAACAACCCGGTCGAACGCCCCACGGTCCATTCGGGGGCAACCGCATCGGCAATCGAAAAGGGCGAATACCGCCACTTCATGCAAAAGGAGATCTTCGAACAGCCGACTGTCGTCGCCCAGAC
>JANMQW010000146.1:0-17616 GCA_031370725.1 Novosphingobium sp. | reverse complement strand
GCCGCACTGGCCCACATTACATTGCTGACCATTGGATCATGAGCGCACTTCGCCCGCCCAGCACCAACCACCAGTACCACGGCTCGCGCTATGCCGCCTGGTTCCTGACCTTCTACGGGATCGGCTGGATCGTGCCGGGCCAGATCCACAGCTTCCTGCCCGATGGCGGTGCGGGCACGATTGCAGGGCGCGATCTCAGCCACAATCCGGCGCTGATCGTGGGTCTGTTCGCCTGGGCCAGAGCGACGCAAATCGCACATGGGATCGTTACGCTGGTTGTTTCACTGTTCTATCGATCGCTGGTGCCGCTATTTCTGTTGGTGAGCCTGCTGGAGCGCGTTCTGCTCAGCTGGTCAGCCTGGATTGGCCGCGGACAAGCTGGCGGCCACCATCCGCCCGAACATTACGCCAGTCTGATCCCGGTGCCTTTCATCCTGTTCTTCCTATGTCTCGCCCTGCGGCCTGCCACTGCTCAATCCGGAGGCCAGCCATGACCCGCAAGATGAAGTGGCTGGTGGCCTTGGCCCTGCTGGCTGGCGCGGGCTATCTCGGCTTCCAGCAATACGGGATCTACATTCCCGGCATCATTGCCGGGCTGCGTGAGCCGATTGGCGACAACCACCCGGTGACCTGGTCGCAAGGTCCGGCGAACCCGCCGGCCGGCCAGCGCCCACCCAACGTGATCCTGATTGTTGCCGACGATCTGGGGATGAACGACATCTCGCTCTACGGCGGCGGCGTTGCCGGCGGGGCGGTCCCCACTCCCAACATCAATTCGATCGCCCAGCAAGGGGTCGGCTTCAGCAACGGCTATGCTGCTAACGCCACCTGCTCGCCTTCGCGCGCAGCCTTGATGACCGGGCGTTATCCCACCCGCTATGGCTTTGAATTCACCGCCGTGCCGGCCTCGTTCGTCAGCAACTTGGCACATACGGCAGACAGCCCGCTTTATCCCGCGATTTATCACAAGGAACTCAATCACGATCTGCCCGATTATCCCGATATGGGGGTGCCGCACGATCAGATCATGTTGCCCGAGATTCTGAAGCCCAAAGGCTATCACACCATCCAAATCGGCAAATGGCATTTGGGCGAATCCCAGCCGCTGCGCCCTACCTCGCAGGGCTTTGATGAAAGTCTGGGTCTGCGCGCGGGTGGCGGCAGATATACCGCCAGCGGCGATCCGCTCGCGGTCGACGCCAAATTGCCGTGGGATCCGATCGACCGGTTTCTGTGGGCCAACCTGCCCTATGCGGTTTATTGGGGCGACGGTCAGCGCTTTCGCCCCAAGGGCCACCTGACCGACTATTTCACTGATAACGCGCTTGCCGCGATCGAGGCCAACAAGAACCGCCCGTTCTTCCTGTACCTGGCCTACAACGCACCGCACACCCCGCTGCAGGCTACCAGCACGGATTACAACGCCTTGCCGCAGATCAAGGATCATACCCAGCGGGTCTATGGCGCCATGATCCGCCAGCTCGACCGCAGGATCGGCGATGTGCTGCAAAAGCTCAAAGACACCGGGCTCAATCAGAACACACTGGTGATCTTCACCAGCGACAATGGCGGGGCGTGGTACGCAGGCATCCCCGATCTCAACAAGCCCTATCGCGGCTGGAAGGGCACCTTTTTCGAGGGCGGCATCCACGTGCCGCTGCTGATGCGCTGGCCGGGCCATATCGCGCCAGGCACGGTGCGCAGCGACGTGGCCCAGCACCTCGACATGTTCGCCACCATTGCCGCGGCAAGCGGGGCGCAAATGCCCGGTGATCGGGTGATGGACAGCTTCAATCTGCTGGGCACCGGCACCAGGCGCGACGTCACCTTCTGGCGCTCGGGCGATTACCGCGTGGTGCGCGCGGGCGACTGGAAGCTGCAAGTCTCCAAACACCCTGGCAAGGTCTGGCTGTTCGATCTGGTGAGCGATCCGACCGAGCAGGTCAATCTGGCCGCGCGTGAACCGCAGCGTGTCGCTCAGTTACGCAAAATGATCGAGGACCAGAATGCACATATGCCGAAGCCGCTCTGGCCCGGCCTGCTCGAAGGCGCGATCCGCATAGACGTTCCGCTTAATGCGCCGTGGAACAAGGATCAGGAATACATTTACTGGACCAACTGATTGTATTGGTCGCCGCGATCAATCTGGATGATGGCTTAGCTCTTGCCAACAGCACCCCATCGAACAACGACGCTCGTCTCAATTAGGAATGGCACGCAGCAGTGGTGAAAATCACACGCTTGGTATCCACTTGTGGAATGGCCGCTCCCTTCGACATACAGGACATCCGAAAGCCGTTCATCATTCCCTGGAAGCGGTCGTTCGTTCAGGTCGAGAATTGCGCGGCATTCGGCGCGTCGCGATCCGGATTGATGTTCCACGCAAAGCTCCGTGAACTCGTTCAACATCATCATTTCCGGGGCCGCTCAGAAGACCTCCGACTCCGGGTGACCACGCGTTTCAATCTCATTGGCGCAGAATTCAATGCGCTTCGTTGAACAAGATGATGCGTGCGGCCTGTAGCCTGAGATGGTTGGAAAGAAGTTTCACATCATTCACTTGCTCGCATTCCACCATCAGCGATACGAAGCAGAGAGGCGCGGTCCACACCTGTGGGGAGGGGGAATATGGAAAACATCGAACAGGCGTACGCGCGCCAATGGGGTGGCCACCCCAAAGGGCTATACTATCTGTCCTTCACGGAAATGTGGGAGCGCTTTTCCTTTTACGGTATGTCGGCGCTGCTCACCTTGTACATGGTCAAGGAACTGCTGCTGCCTGAAAATGCGGTGCAGGTGATCGGACTGGCCGCTTTGCGCAACATGCTGGAGTTTCGCGGGGCGATGAGCGATGTCGCTTTTGCAGCGATCATCTATGGCTGGTATGCGGGCCTGGTCTATTTCACGCCGATTGTCGGCGGCTGGGTCGCGGACCGCATCCTTGGCGCCAAGCGAACGGTGATGATCGGCGTGCTGTTGATGAGCGCGGGACATCTGGCGATGTCTTTCTACTCAACCTTTCTGCTTGCGCTTTTGCTGCTGATCCTTGGCTCGGGTCTTCTCAAGGGGAATATCTCCGCACAGGTCGGCGCGCTTTATCCGCGCGAAAATGAATCGCTGCGTTCGCGCGGGTTCACCATTTTCTCGACCGGCATTTGCTTTGGCGCCGCCAGCGGACCCTTCATGACCGGGTTGGTTGCAGCTATCTACGGCTGGCATGCCGGCTTTGCGGTTGCCGCCGCGCTAATGCTCGTTGCACTGGTTGCATATAAGCTGGGCCAGCGTCACTTGCCTGATGACCGGCCCGTCGTGCGCGGGCGCGAAAAAACGCCGCCCTTGACTGCCAGAGAGCGCAAACGCCTGTGGGTACTTCTGCTTGTCGTTGGCCTGACCATTCCAGCAGAAATAGCTTACCCGATGGTATGGAGCATCGGTATATTATGGGTCGACAAATATGTGAATCTGGCCACACCGCTGGGCAATATCCCTTCGAGCTGGTTCGCCTCGATGGACTCAATTGGCGCCATTCTGGCTGCCCCCGCCTTGGTGTCATTCTGGGTCTGGCAGGCAAAGCGCGGCAGCGAACCGGCAAGCGTGACCAAGGTCGGGATCGGCACCGTCATCGTCGCCTTTGCGGCGTTGCTGTTTGCCTATGCCAATGCGGGCAGCACTGAGCCCGATAGTGTCGACGCAGACTGGGCGATCGCCGGCTGGCTGATCATGGGGCTTGCCTGGATGTATTATTGGCCGACAACACTCGCCATCGTCAGCAAAGCGGCGCCACCGGCTGTTGCATCCACCTTGATGGGCGTGGCATTCCTTTCACCCTTTGTCGGCCATGTGCTGGCAGGATGGGTTGGAAGCTATTTCGACCAGATGGCCCCATCGACATTCTGGGCCCTGGATGCCGCCATTGCCTTGGTCGGAGCGACGCTGATCTTGCTGTTTCGCAAACAGCTCCAGCAGGGGCTGGAAGCCGACCCGCCGAAGTGATGAAGCGGCTTAGCCCTTCTCAAGATATCCGAGCGCCCTGATGGAGCAGCTCTTTCTTCACCGCGCCAATGTCGATTTCTGCAAAATCGCGGCCTGATTTGACAGACAGTGCCGCTGCAACGCCTGCCCCTTGGCCTGCAACAGCGCAGCACATCATGTTGCGCACCGCCGCATGGCTCACCTTGTCGCCGCCAATGACGCGGCCTGTAACCAGCAGATGCTTTACGCCCCTGGGCAGCATCGCGCGATAAGGCAGATGGAAATAGCGGCCCGTGGTAGGCAGGATCAGATAGCCATAGCCATCGATAAACTCGGGGAAGATGCCGATGCTGTCGTCGAACCGGCACTGTTCCTTCACATCATCGGCGGTCATGTTGTAGACGGCGTCGATCTTGCGCGTGTCGCGGATGCCCAATGTCATTCCAAAATTGCGCAGCTTTGCATCCTCGCAGCCGGGCATAAAGGCCTTCAGCGCATTGATCGCATGCATCGCCTGTTTGCGCCCCGCCATTTCGCCATGGGTCAGCGCGTCGGGATCGGTGCCGTCCAGATAGAGGTGGCACATGTTGAGATAGGTGAGATCGCCCTGATCAGAAACCGTGCCCCATGTCCCCGCCATCGTCTTTACGCTAGCGGGAATGAGCCCCGCTTCCAGCGCTTTCTGAAACGGCTTGCGCAGGAAGGGGGAGAACATCTCATCCTCCTTACCGCTGGTGATGACTTCCCATTCGCCCCTCATGGCCCAATCGCCATAGGTTTGCGGATCGGCCTTTACTGCGTCGATGAAGCGCGCCTTGTTGACCCCGCACATCGAGAACATGACCGAGACCGACATCATCTCATCAACCGGATGCTTGTGCGTGGGCGCGCCCGCGCGGAAGGCAATGTCAGCATCCCCCGTCGCGTCGATCACGCGCTTGGCGAGGATCGCCTCCCGGCCCGCCTTGCTCTCGACGATCACGCCCCTGATGGTGTCGCCTTCCATGATCGGCGCGACGCACAGGCGATGGAGCATCGGAATGACACCCGCTTCCTCGACCAACGTATCGGCGACGAATTTGAAGCCTTCTGCATCGAGTGAGTGGCTGATCGATTGTGGCTCGGGCATCGCTGCGCCCATAGCCTTGGCGCGCTCTTCAAACTCGCGGCCAATGCCTTCGCTGTCGATGGTGGCGGGATGGCGATACCAGGCGAAGCCTTCGACGCCGACCTGCGTGATATTGCCGCCGAAGCAGCCATAGCGTTCAAGAAGTGTGGTTTCGACACCGGCGCGCGCCGAAGCCAGTGCTGCCGCCAGCCCACCGGGGCCGGAGCCGACAACAAGCACATCGGTTTCGCGGATCACGTCAATCTGCCGCGCGGGTTCTTTGATGGAACGCGTCATCGTTGGGTGTTTTCCCAATTGGGCGCGACATGGAAGGGCGCGTTGGACGGGGCGAGCATTGGCTTGCCCAGAATATGATCTGCGCCCTTTTCGCCGATCATGATTGTAGGCGCATTGAGGTTGCCGGTCGTGATCGAAGGCATCACCGAGCTGTCAACAATCCGGAGTCCTTCAACCCCGATGACGCGAAGCTCAGGATCGACCACGGCCATCGGGTCGGCGGGATCGCCCATCTTGCATGTGCAGCTGGGGTGGAGTGCACTTTCGACATGATCGGCGATAAAGGCATCGATCTGTTCGTCACTCACGCAGTCCGCACCCGGCTGGATTTCGCGACCGCGATAGGGCGCAAAGGCCGGCTGCTGGAAAATCTCGCGCGTCAGGCGGACACAGGCGCGCATATCCACCCAGTCGTCGGGATAGCTCATATAGTTGAAGAGGATTTTGGGTTTGTCATGCGGGTCTGCGCTCCTGAGAGTGACATTGCCCCGGCTCTTTGATCGCATTGGTCCGACATGCGCCTGAAAGCCATGTTCGGACGCAAGCGATGATCCGTCATAATTGATCGCCATCGGAAAGAAATGGTATTGGATATCCGGATAGCAGATCCCGGCGCGGCTGCGGATGAAACCACAGCTTTCAAACTGGTTCGATGTTCCTTCGCCCGCTCTCAAGAACAGCCACTGCGCCCCGACCGTTGCTTTGCCGAGCAGATTGGCCTTTCCGTATAGCGTGATTGGCTGGATGCAGGCCATCTGGAAATAGAATTCGAGATGATCTTGCAAATTCGCGCCGACGCCGGGGCGGTCAGCAAGAACCTTGATGCCATGCTCGCGCAGTTCGCCCCCCGGGCCGATGCCGGAGAGTTTCATCAGCTGGACGGAATTGATCGGCCCTCCGGAAAGGATCACCTCACGGGTCGCCTGAAGCTGCCTACCCTGCCCAGCCTGCTCAAACTCGATTCCAACTGCGCGCCTGCCGTCGAACAGGATACGAGTCGCCAGCGCATGTTCAATCACGGTCAGATTGGGTCGCTTGCGCGCTTCATAAAGATAGGCCTTGGCTGCCGAACAGCGTGTTCCATCGCGCACTGTCATGTCCATCCGGCCGAAACCCTCCTGACGATAACCATTATAGTCTTCGGTCAGATCATAGCCCGCCTGTTGCGCCGCTTCGAGCCAGGCTTGGTGCAGCGGGTTCTTCAGCGAACCATAGCCGGTCGATAGCGGCCCCTCTCCACCGCGATAGTCGTTGCCTCCTTCGGCCCGCCCCTCGGCGCGCTTGAAATAGGGGAGGACATCGGCATAGCCCCATCCACTCGCGCCTTCCTCGTCTTTCCAGCGTTCAAAATCGAGTGCATTCCCGCGCACGTAAACCAGACCGTTGATCGAGGAAGAGCCGCCCAAACCCTTGCCTCGCGGGCAGTTGAGACGGCGCCCGCCCAGATGCGGCTCCGGCTCGCTTTCATAGCCCCAATTCCACTTCTTCGTGTTCATGGGGTAGGCAAGTGCGGCGGGCATCTGTATGAAGATCGAGCGATCACTGCCGCCATATTCGAGCAGCACGACCTTGTGTTTCCCGTTCGCGCTCAGCCGATCTGCCAGCACGCAGCCCGCCGAGCCCGCGCCAACGATGATATAGTCCACCTCATCAATAGGGGGCATGGATAGGCTCCATCGCCACATAGACGCTTTTCAACTGCGTATAATGTTCAATTGCCGCTTTGCCATTTTCGCGCCCCAGCCCCGATTGCTTGTTACCGCCAAAGGGCATTTCTATGGGGGTGATGTCGTAGGAGTTTATCCAGCAAGTGCCGGCATCAACAGCCGCAATCACGCGGTGTGCGCGCGTAAGGTCACTGGTAAAGATACCTGCCGCCAGCCCAAAGCTTGTGTTGTTCGCCCGCGCAATTACCTGCGCTTCATCCTCGAAATCGAGCACGGCCATGACGGGTCCGAATATCTCTTCACGGACAATGCCCATATCATCGGTGCAGCCAGTGAAGATTGTTGGTTCAACGAAAGCTCCCTTGGCGAGTGCCCCTGCGGTCACACGCTTGCCGCCGGTGAGCAATGTCGCACCCTGTTCGATGCCGAGCGCGACGTAGCCCAGAACTTTATCCATATGTGCGTGCGAAATGAGCGCGCCCAGCTGCGTTGCCGGATCGAGCGGATCGCCAATTACCATCGCCTCGGTCCGCGCTTTCAACTTGGCAAGGAAGGCATCGCGCACCTTCTTGTGGACAAACACGCGCGTGCCGTTGGTGCACACTTCGCCCGCCGAATAGAAATTGGCGAGCAGAGCGCCTGACACGGCTTCATCGAGGTTCGCGTCTTCAAACACGATTAGCGCCGATTTGCCGCCCAGCTCCAACGTCACATATTTGAGCGTGCCCGCCGCATCGACCATCACCCTTTTGCCGGTACCGACTTCACCAGTCAGCGAGACCTTGGCGATGCCGAGATGCAAGCTGAGCATCCGGCCCGTCTCGGCCTTGCCCTGCACCACCTGAAACAGCCCGTCAGGTAGCCCCGCGTCGCTATAGGCTTTTTCAAGTTCGATGGCGGTTAGCGGTGTTAGCTCGGCAGGCTTGAAGATCATCGCATTGCCGCATGCCAATGCGGGGGCAGATTTCCAGCAGGCAATCTGGATCGGATAGTTCCACGCGCCAATTCCAGCAATCACGCCCAAGGGCTCACGCCGCGTATAGCCGAACGCCGCCGTTCCCAGATCAAGATGTTCGCCGGCTATTGTGCGCGCCAGCCCGGCATAATATTCGATGTAGTCCGCGCCCGAAAGGACATCGACGGCGATGGTTTCCTGGATTGGCTTGCCGGTATCGAGTGTCTCGAGCCGAGCCAGCTCTTCGTTGCGTTCAACCAGCAAGGCGGCAGCACGATGGAGGATACGCCCGCGTTCGACCCCCGTAGTTTTCGCCCACAATTTCTGCGCGTCTGTGGCGCGAGCAACCGCCTTATCGACCTCGGCCTGACCATCAATTCGGATGACAGAGAGCTGCTCGCCAGTTGCCGGGTTAATCGTTTCAAAGCTCTCCGCAATCGGAGCCGCATCGGCAACGCTCACATTGCGCGCAATGAATTCGAAGATCAGATCGCGCGCCAATCCACTTTTCAGCGCCGATCCCGCGTTCATCGCCGCGCGCAGCCAGACGCCATCAATCATCGCAGCAATGGTCTCAGCCGTGCGCGAAACTTCGCTGGGGTCCACCAGCTGCCGCAGGTCATGACGCAAGTTGGAAAGCATCCGCTGCTGATGCGCACGCTGTACCCGCGCCAACCGGGGCGCATAAAGCGCTTGGCCCCAAAAAGACAGCCAGACCCTGGCTGTTTCTTCGTCAAATTCGCTATGCCCCAGATGGGCCTCGATAAGGGTCTCGATCCGCGCGCGCGGATTATCGGCCAATCGCACCTTTGCCGATACAAGGCCGTTCAAACGGCGCACCACTGAACGGAAGGCTGCTTCAAGCAGTGAATCCTTGTCGCCAAAATAGTGCACGATCAATCCGGCTGAAACTCTCGCGCAGCTCGCCACTTCACTAAACGTTAGTTCAACTATCCCTTTCGCAGCCAATGCATCAAGTGCGCTGGCAACGATCTGTTGGCGACGAAATTCAGCTTTTTCGAGCATTAGAGCAAGTTAAATGATATTGAATGAGTGTTCAATATCAAACTGACGATGGGCTGCCGCTGGGTGCGCTCGCTTTTTCGACAGGACTGATAGTGGTTGAAAGCGAGATAAATTTGGCAGGTACCGATAAGTGTCGCTTTCTCGAACGAATGGCAGCTTGGCGCTTCACTCCCACAAAACCGGACTGTCAGGTTCGTCCTACTCATCTGCCGCTTGAACGGTTAGGTTTGGCCTGCGCATCCGCGCTGATCATTGCGACCAGACGGTCCTCGCAATGAACCGCGAGTTCCGCGATCAGGCCTGCTGACTGCCAGTGGCGGCGAGGCGCAGCCCGGCAGCCCGGGCGGCGGCAAGCGCCTTGCCAAGCTGGGCGGTAGGTTTGCCTGCCTCCAGGTCGACGATGAAGCGTTCGCCGCCGTTGATCGCAAGCGCCAGTTCGCGCTGCGTGAGGCCGAGGGCCTTGCGGGCTGTAGCGACGGCTGCGCCGAACTGGGTTGCATCTTCGATCATGGGATTCTTACCGATCGGGAAGAAAGCACAGGTGTGAGCCCATTTCAAACTCATTTCTTACCGAACGGGAAGATTGATGGCTATTTAGTGCTATCCGGCTTCCTATCTTACCGATTGGGAAGTCCTGGCGGTGGCAATTCGGTGCTCTTTCGGATAAGGCAAGTCATCGAAGTCAAGAAAATCCGTCGATGCCGCCGCAAGTGTTCAATACTCGGATGACGAGAGTGAAGCGATGGCTCGTGCGGTTGTAACTTTGCTCGCGCACTTGGGTGTTTCGGATGTCACGGCCGGGGTTCTCCTTGACTGCGCAAGCGGCGAGCAGACTGAGCGAATGGCAGTGCTGCTTGGTATTCATGCGGCGTTGCGGCGAATCTTTCCCGATGGTGATCGGACTGCCCGCTGGGTAGGTGCGACGAATGGAGCATTAGACGGGAAAAGTGCGTTTGGCGTCATGCAGGCTGGTGGCCTTGCGGGCATGCAGCGGGCGAAGGCCTATCTCGATGCGGAGATCGCCGGTTGAGCGAATGGTCCCGAAAGGAACGCGGACATCCAAAATCGAGTGCGGATTGTGGCGGACACAGAACCGCCTTTGCCGACAAAATCCTGCGGGTCAGCCGGCCCGAATTCGGCTATTCAGCCTCTCACATTCCCCCGAACAGAAACGGACCGCGCTGGACGGTCGCGCACTGGGCTTTGCCCGGTGGGAAAAATTGTGGGCAAAGCCCACTCCCCCGCCCAAGTTCATTTTTAAGGTCATGTTTCTACATGATTTTTTTTGGCAACCTCCCGCTCCGCCACCGGCCCCTATTTTGACCCTTCCCACGCCTTCGGAAGGCAGCTCAAACCCTGGCGTCCGGAGCGATCGAGTTGCCATTTTTCCAGCCGGGAGCCAAGCGAGGCTGTGAAGTTGAGGCCAACAGTCGGGGCCCTCCCGCCAAATGCGTACATTGCACCCACACAGTGAACCTCTCGATTGCTTAAGTGCACCAGAAACGGACCCGACCTCGCAAACGCGACAGCGCGCAACATCAACGGGCAGTAAGTCGGCTTTCGCAGCACGATCGAAAATTGGGTTTCAAATACTCACCCAGCAGATCTAATCGTCCGGAAATCGGGCGCACTTGTTTCCTTCGGTAAGAAAAGGGGAATTTCGTATCTCTTGACGTCGCGTCGTGGTATATCAGGATGGGTGGCTGGTACTGCCGGGTGGGTATCGAAGGCAGCAGCCGCAGCGATCCTGGGGAAGGTTCGGTGCCAATGCACGTGCGATACAGGCGGTCTTTGATACCCGGTGTCATCCTGCGCACGCGGTTGGCTCGCCTGCTTCGATGGCTGTCCTTGTGCTGCCTCGCCAGCCTAGCCACGCCCTTGATTGCAGAGCCCGTGCGGCTGGAGCAGGGCCAGCCTCGAATTATCGTACAGACTGGTCACGCTGCCCAGATTTCCGCTGCCCAGTGGACGCCCGACGGGGCATTTTTGGTGACCGGATCGACCGATGGCCAACTGCTGGTCTGGGATCTGGCGGGCCGTATCGTCAACCGGACTGCCCTGGGTCCGGGAGGGGATCGCACGATCGTCGAAAAGATCGTGGTCGCCGCGGACGGAACGGGCGCGCAAGTCGATGAAATCGAATTCCGCGACATGTACGACAACGGGGTGGGAAGCGAGGTCTATCGTCGCCACTACACGGTGGTATTCGGTGCAGAACGCAGTGCGCCAAGCGAAAGCCAGCAAGTAGATCCACCATGGGGCCATGAGGTGAGCTTTTTGAATGGCTCGTTAGGCCTCAAGAATGCGCTTTTAGCGAGGACCGACTGGCCGGTCTCGAAGCAGGGCTGGAAGCTGACGAAGCTAGACGGTCAGCTTGCCCTGCGTTCGCCAGATACAAAAAGTCCACTCATTGCGCTGAGGGGTTCGCTTGGTTTCGATCCCGACCAAGGCGATGATCGGCTCGAGGCACGTGCGCGCCGGATCGACGAACTGGGGCAGGCCATCGACAGGAATGCCTCAATCGTCGCCGAAAATGAGCGCCTTTGCGGCCCGGACGACAGCAAGCGCTGTACCTTTCGCAAACCGTTTACCGACATCAAAGACAAGCTGGCCACGCTTGAAGAGGGCGGGGCAAGCGTGAGCCTTCGGCCCTTGCTTTCGCCCGACGGCAAGCGCCTCGCCTGGATCGATCGCAATCGCGCTGGCGCATCCGGCTGGTGGTTGAGAATACTCGATCTGGATCGCGGCACGACCCGTTCGGCCCGTTTCGAGGCCCCAATCGGTGGGGTCCGGATCGGCTGGAAGAGCGCGGCTATGCTCGTCGCCCGAACTCAAGCCGGAGACTTCGAGGTCGACCAAGACAGTGCTGTGCCCAATCCGGTCGCTACCCTCGGTTGCATCCCCTTGCCGGTCGACGAGATTGCGCGGCAGGAAGTACAGAACAAGCAAGTGTTGTCGGGGATCGACGGTTGCGCGAAAACACCCGCTGCGGTCGATGCGCGGCTCGCGGTCAGGCTCACGGCTGACAAGGGAATGGTTCGTGTAAACGACGCCGCCTCGGGCAATTTCGTGTGTATGGCTTTCCTTGACGAAAGCGAGATCATACTTGGGGCGCTTGCCCTGTCGAGCAACGATGGGCGCTGGATCCTGCTGCAAAGTGCGCAGGGTTACACCGAGCTTTTCACCATCTCCGAGCGCGCACTGCAGCATGCGGCGACCTGTCCGCCCGGCACCGATTGCGCTGCCGCACCCGCGTCCGACAGCCAGCTTCGCAAGAACAAGTGCCCCGCTCTGGCGGCTTTGAGAGCCGATCCCGGGCGGGTGGGCTTTCATCCGACTTTACCGCTGCTGTGGATGGAAACCCGCGGCGGGAGGCTCGATTTCTACCATACCGCCCGGATCGCGACGGGCTTTCGCTCCGAAGGACTGGGCGCGCCACTGTTCACGCTGTTTCGGCTTCCCGGTGGCAGGTTTTTCGCAATCGATCCGGAGGGGCGCTACGACACCAACCTTCCGCCCGACAGCAAGGCCGTGCGTTGGACGATGCCCGATGCGCCGCTGCAATCGCTCGCGCCGCAAATTTTCATGCGCGATTACTACCTGCCGGGGCTGATGCGGCGGCTGATAGACTGTTCCGCTTTGCCGGGGGTCGATTGCACGAAGCGGCTTCCGCCGATCCCCTCGCTCGCGTCGCTCAACCGCGTCCTTCCCAAGGTGAGGATCGTCGGCGTGCGCCAAGGCAAAACCCCCGCTGAAGCGATCGTCTCGGTGGAAGTAGCCGATGGCCACGATCCTGCCCCCACCAATGGCAAGACCGCGACCGGCGTCTACGACGTCCGCCTGTTCCGCAACAACCGGCTGGTCTTCCCCCACCCCAATCAAGTCTCCGTTGACCTCGAGCGGCGCATCGCGGAATTCGATCGCATCGGTAAATCGCCTTTGCCCGGCGAAACACCCTATGGCTTCCTGCAAGCAAATCCCGACTTCAACCAGCGGCGGCCCGAATTCGTCGCCCAAGGCATGCGCAAGGACATCGCGATGTGGCGCAGCCTCAGCCAGGTCAATCCGGACCCGGTGAAGGGTTATCCGGTTCTCGACTTTCACGTGAACCTGCCCACCGCGGCTGGAAGCGAGGAATCGGTGTTCTCGGCCTATGCCTTCAACGAGGACCGGGTGAAGAGCGATACCGCGCAATTTACCTATCGCCGGCCGCCGACAACCATCCAGAAGCCGCGCGCGTTCGTGGTTTCGATCGGGATCGATGCGTACGATTCGCCGCGGTTGCAGTTGCAGTTCGCCGCCAGCGACGCGGCCTTGATCGCCGAGCGGCTCGCGCAGATTCCGGGGTACGAGGTTCGCCGCCTGACTTTGGCGGGCAAGCGATCCGCCGACGGCAAAACCGCGCACATCACGCGCGAAGCGATCGAGATCATGTTCAGCGCGATGGGTGGGGCGGACGTTCCGGTCTCGGCATCCTACCTCGAAGAACAAGGGATCGACGCTTCGCAACTCGACCACGTGCAGCCCGACGATATCGTGATCGTCGCTTTTTCGGGGCATGGCTGGGCCGATCCGCAAGGCAACTTCTATCTGCTGCCCGCCGACGCGAAGTGGCCCGACGGGGCCGATGCGCCCGATACCTCGACGCTGCTGTCGTCAACGAACCTCGCGGTCTATCTCGGCAGCATCCACGCAGCAGAGATCGCGCTGGTAATCGATGCCTGCCATTCGGCGGCCAGCGTCGCCGGTGGCGATTTCAGGCCCGGGCCGATGGGCGATTCTGGCCTTGGTCAACTCGCGTTCGACAAAGGCATCCGGATCCTCGCCGCGACCCAGACCGACGATGTCGCGCTTGAGGATCCGGTGCTGCGCCAGGGGCTGTTGACATACGCGCTGGCCGGCGAAGGGATCACCGCCAACGGCGGTAAGGCCGATGGCGATGGCGACGGCCGGATCACGCTCGACGAATGGCTGGCTTACGCGACCAAGCGGATGCCTTCGTTGAGCAGCGACGTCCGGCTGGGGCGCCTGACCACCGCTCCGTCGGGCGCGCGCGGCTGGGTTTCGGCCAACGCCGAGGCGGTCAAGCCGGTGGTGCAGGAACCCTCACTGTTCGATTTCAACGCGAAGCCGAGCGGTGTGGTGCTGCGAGATAGTATTCACCCATGAGCGCCGGTCTACACAAACTGATGGTCCGCCTGTTCGAACGGCTCTGCACAGCAAGTTTTGCGCTAATCCTGCTGGCGGCGCCGGGCGCCAGCCTCGCGCAGGCCGGACCCGTGCAAACCCTCGCCACCGAAATCAGGTCGGCGGCCTGGTTTCGCGACGAGAAATACTTCGCTGCGGTGCTAAGCGGTCCCGGCTCGTCGGCGGCCAGCGACATGTCCGTCGTCCTGTGGGACGCCGCCACCGGCCGGGTCGTGGACCGGATCAGGTTTCCCGATGTGGGCGATTTCGTGTCACGCGAAGACCCCACTGTAACGTCAATCTTCATCCGTGCGATGGAGATCGTCCCTGGTTATGGAGGCGGAATCAGGGTGAACATCAGCACCTCGATCAAGAACGCCGCGAGCGGAACCTGTTCGAACTTCATTCTGTTCAGCTACCTGAATACCAACCACAATAGCTGGCAAACAGACGACGACCTCAACACGCCGGCTTCGTGCCTTCTACACAAACGCACCACCATCGAATCGCCAAGCGGCAAGTTCATCGTGTCGGCCACCAGCCGCGGACTGGCGATTTTCCGGCAGGAAACGCGCAAACCCTTCCGCATGCTCGAGGATCCGCAGGCGTTTCCGGGCGGAGGCGAGCCAACGCATTTTGCCGGGATCGGGGACGCCATCTCGTTGAGATTTCCGTCGATCGTGCTGCAGACCCAACCGCCGGCAGATGAAGCCAAGCTGGCATTGTGGACCCCCGACGAAAAGCTGGTGGTCGCGGTCATGGGCGCCAAGGGCTCGACCGACGCACGCGATCATTCGCTCCTCGTCTGGAATTTTCGCAGCGGCGAAATCGTCAACCGCGTCGAATTTCCGGATCTTGGCAGCGGCAGTTCGGTCTTCGTCCACAACATGTACATCGCCGGCGGGGCGAGGATCGAGTTGCGGGCATCGCTGAAGCCAGCAGCGGGTGCCGGCTGCGAAAGCATCGTCATGATCTACAAGTTCGACCAGCAAAGTGGCTGGACGAGCAAATCCGATCTGAACCGGCTGCCTCTTTGCGTGGTCGAATACCCCCCCAATCCCAAGTCGCCCAGCGGCACCCTCGCCTTGTCTGAAACCCAGGCCCCGCTGGCCGTCGTCCGTCCAGGCACGCGCGAGATCATCGCGGCGCTGGACAAGCCCGAAGCGCTTGTCATCACGGACGCCGCCCTCTCGCCCGATGGCAACACGATGGCTCTGGTCGCGGGGCAAACCGAAGGGCATGGGCCCGGTCCGACCCAGGTCATCGTGTTCGATCTGAAAGCATCGCGGATCAGGGAAGTGCTCCTGGAACCAGGCGTTCCAGCGGACCGTGTCCAGTGGTTGGACGACCGGCAATTCGCGCTGCTGAGCCAAGACGGTACCGGACCAGTCCAGACCGTCGATGCCCGGACCGGATTGACCGCCGGAGCGGCGGTGTCGGGCCAATGCCGCCCCGAGCAGCGCGTCCCGATGATCAAGATTTTAGGGGTGCCGATCCCGTGCCGCAAAATAACCGGGTCACAGGATACACCCGCATCGCCTCGGATAGTCCGATTGTTCAGCGATCCCGATGGCTATTGGTGGGTCGATTACGATGAGGCTGCCGCTAGCGTCTATCGCGTCGACGCACGCCGAGGCTCGGAAGAGCGCACGATTTTGGGCCAGAATGTCGTGGCCGCTGGCAAATTCCTCGATTCGCCGCTGACGTGGTTTGCAACCCGGAACTCGGGCCTGTTGTGGCTAAGTCCACCCGCCCCGGACCGTTCCGCTATGTCGCTTGCGGTCACCAATTTCTTCAAGGGCGGCAAGTTCTTTTCGATCAGAGGATTTGGCTACGACACCAATCTTCCCGCGGATACCGATCTTTTCAGGTGGGTCAATTTTGGCGATGGAATGAAGACCCTCGGCCCCCAAACCTACCTGCGGACATCATACCAGCCGCAGCTCGCGAGGCGCATGATCGAATGCGAGCGGACCCGCACTTGCGGGGATGCTTTCCCGGAGGAATGGCCAAAGAACAATACGACGCTGCCGGTCGTAACGATCGATCGCGTGGTACCCGGCGGCGAACCCAACACCGCCATCGTCGAAATCTCCGTGAGCGGGGGCAAGGGGTCGGGTCGGCGGGGGTTCGACGACAACACCGGCGCTTACAATCTGCGGCTGTTCCGCAATGGCGCGCTGGTGGCGCAGTACCCGAAGCTGGGTGTCGATGAGGAATTGTCCGAGATCGAGACCTGGCGCGAGCGCAACCTGGTGACGCTCGACACCAATGGTACGCAGCGCGTCTCGCTTCCCGTCGTCCTGCCCACCGGCAGCGAAGCGCAGACCATTGCCCTGACCGCCTATGCGTTCAACGAGGACCGGGTGAAGAGCGAGACCGTCAGTGCGGAGTACATCCAGCCCGCCGTCGCCAAGCCGCGCCCGCGCCGCGCCTTCGTCGTCACGTTCGGAATCGATGAGTACGACGACGAGAAGCTCCTCGACCTGCAATTTGCGGGAAGCGACGCGCGCCTGCTGGGTGAGCGTTTGGCCAGGATCCCGGGATATGAGGTTCAACGGGCAATCATCGCGCGCGATCCCGAATCGAAGAAGCCCGTCAAGATTACCCAATTGACGATCGCGCGCGTGATCGCGATATTGCGGGGCGTGGATGTCAAGGCAGCCAAAAAAGCGCTCAGGCAGCAAGGCTTCGATGCTTCGAAGCTGGAGCCTCCGACCCCCGACGATATCGTGATCCTGTCGTTTGCCGGCCACGGCTGGGCCGACAAGACCGGCGCGTTCTATCTCGTTCCTTCCGACGCCAGATGGCTCGCCAATGGCGAACCGGATCGCAAGACGCTGATCTCGGCGGTGCAAATGGCCGACCGGCTGCGCGAGGTCGATGCCGGCGAGATGGCGATGATCATCGACGCCTGCCACTCGGCAGCAAGCGTCGATGCCGGGGGCTTCAAGCCCGGGCCGATGGGTGATCCTGGGCTTGGCCAGTTGGCGTTCGACAAGGGCATCCGCATCCTCGCCGCGACGCAGGCCGACGTTGTCGCTCTGGAAGACCCGCTGCTGCGCCAGGGGCTGCTCACTTACGCCTTGGCCAGCGAGGGGATCACCGCCACCGGCGGCAAGGCAGACAGCGACGGCGATGGCCGCATAACGCTCGACGAGTGGCTGGGCTATGCCACGCGGCGGATGCCTTCGCTCAGCAGCGACGTTCGCCTCGGACGCCTTGTCAGCGATGCTTCCGGCGCGCGCGGCTGGGTCTCTTCCTCCTCCCAGAGCAAGCCGCCGATCCAGGAACCAGCGCTGTTTGACTTCAACAGCAGACCGTCCAATGTTGTTTTGCGCGAAAAGGTTGGCCGATGAAGCTCTTCAAGGTCCTTGTCCCCGCTGTACTGTGGAGCCTGCCGA